>CAYQDH010000469.1:0-4484 GCA_964416075.1 uncultured Anaerolineales bacterium
CCTATTATATCCTGTTGGGGGGACGGCGGCAAATCGGAGGGGGAGGAGAGGGGAGGGAAGGAAACACGGAGGGGGAGGAGGGAGGACAGAGGGCACGGAGAAGAGGGATGCCGAGCGTTCTCAGCAGCACCAATCCCGCCAGTTTGCCATCTACTCTGACGAGGAAGCGATAGCGCCCCGGCTCGGTCCAATAGTGGTCGAGGCGACCGTATCCGTAAAAGCCGTGGGCATCCAGGTCGGCATGGTCGAACTCGCTGAAGTCATAGTTGTACAATTCTAGCAGGTTGCGCAGCACGCTCTTTTCTTCGGCCGTTGACACCTGCTTGCAGACGCTATATAATCGTACTGGGTGATGTATAGTGGATTTCGAGATCATCGGCGAGATTGGCGATATCGAGACCATTGCGCGTGGCAGTCGAGTCCGCGCCCGCCGTTATCTCAATCGTGTCTACGGGCCCGCGGCATGGCGCAAGATGAAGGGCGTGGCGTGGATACGCCTGCACAGAGGTGAGATTCGACTCGCCGAGTTACACTGGTATGAGGCACATGGCATTGGGCGGCGAGAGATGAAGCTCAAACGCCTGGTGGAGAGATAAGATGGCTTACGTTCGCTGCATCAAAAACAAGGGCTATGAAGCCAGCCTGGAGGTTGGCAGGATCTACAAGACCTTGCCCGCGACCAGGCAGGAGACCCGCGATGGCTTGCTGCGCGTGATTGACAGTGAGGGTGAAGACTATCTCTACGATAGCGGCTACTTTGAGGCCGTGGACCTGGTATCCGCCGTTGAGCAAGAGCCGGGTTTGGCCGCCTTGACCGTCCATATCTCCCCACTGGTCAAGGGTATCCTGCAAGCTGAGGCATTGGCGCTGCACAAGTCAGTGGGCGCGCTTGTACGTGAATGGATCGACGAGCGGCTGGATCTCCCCGCGAACTAGCTGCGCGCTGTAGCGACTGGCACTTGAGTCGGGTCGTCAGTCTCATCGCCGTGCGGCTTGTGACACCCTGTCGCTGGTGCATCCGTATTGTACGCGCACCTCATCCCACTATCGACAGGGAACCCATGACCAACATACCCAGCCATCCACCCCGCAGTGCGTCGCTCGGCCAGATCATCCTGGCCATCCTTCTGGTGCTATCTACCGGGATAGCGCTATCCCAGCTCTCGGTGCCGCGGGTGGCGCCGGCCAGCGCCCCGGCGAGCGAGTTCTCCGCCGAGCGGGCCATGCAGCACCTGGGGGTCATCGCGGGCGCCCCGCGGCCCGTGGTCTCTCCCGGCCACGAGGCCACGCGCGCCTACCTGATCCAGGAGATCCAGCGCCTGGGCCTCACGCCGGAGGTGCAGGCCACGACCAGCGTGCTGCGCTTCGCCGGCTCCCCCAGCTTGAGCGTCGCCTCGGTGCAGAATGTGCTGGTGCGCCTGCCCGGCGCCGACAGCACGGGCGCCATCGCCCTGGATGCGCATTACGATGGGGGCGCCCAGGGGCCGGCAGCCGCCGACTGCGGCTCGGGCGTGGTGACGCTGCTGGAGACGCTGCGCGCCCTGCGCGCCGGCCCGCCGCTGCGCAACGATATCATCTTGGTCTTCTCCGACGCCGAGGAGATGGGCGACCTGGGCGCGCACGCCTTTGCCACCCAGCATCCCTGGATGGGCGATGTGCGCCTGGCCCTCAACTATGAGGCCATGGGCGCGGGCGGCCCGGCCACGCTCTATGTCACCAGCAGGGGCAACTGGGCGCTGATCGAGGGTTTTGCGCGAGCGGCGCCACACGCGCTGACCTCGTCGTTCCTCACCGAGCTGCTCAGCGCCTTTTCGGCGCAGCGCCTGGCCTGCGACCTACAGGATTATCTCGACGAGGGCAGCGCGGGGATGGGCTTTGTTTTTGCTACCGATTCAAGGGTCTATCACACCGCCCTGGACCGCGCGGATATCATCGACCCGCGCAGCATCCAACACCTGGGCGGCTATTCCATGGCCCTGCTGCGATACTGGGGCGATCGCGACCTCTCCGGCCTGGCCGACGATGGCGATGCGATCTTTTTCACCCTTTGGCCCGGTGCGGTGGTGCGCTATCCGGCGGGGTGGGCGTTCCCGCTGGCCGTGGCTGGCGCCGTGTTGCTCGCGGCGGTCATGGCCCTGGGGATGGCCAGGCGGCGCCTAAGCGCGGCGCGGGTGGCGTTGGCCGGGCCGCTCTTCCTGGTGAGCGTGCCCGTCACCGTGGCCCTGGTGACCGGGATATGGTGGGGGATCCGCGCGCTGAACCCGAACCTGCAGGTCTTTATCATCGGCAACCGCGGCAGCGATTGGTCTCTCGCCGGCCTGCTGGCGCTGAGCGTGGCTTGCATGGCGGCCCTATCCGCCTGGCTGCAGCCGCGCCTCTCGGGGGCCGACCGGGCGGCGGGCGCGCTGGCGATCATGGCCCTGCTGGCCCTCGCCACCGCCAAGCTCACCCCGGGGAGCAGCTACCTGTTGCTCTGGCCTTTGCTGGCTGGCGTCGTTTCGCTGGGCTGGCTGCTCCTGGCGCGCAGGTCGGGCGCCTCGCTCGGCTGGCTGGGCGCCGCGCCCGCCGCGTTCGTGATCCCCCTGGTGCTCGTGCCCGCGGCCACGGGGCTTTTTAGGGGCCTTATGATCCGCCTGGAGGGGCTCACCGGGACGCCCTTCCTGGGCGTCGCCTCCCTGTTCATCGCCCCGGCCGCTGGGCTTGTGCTGCCGTTTTTGGCAGACCCGCAGAGGTTCGACGAGCCACACGCGGGACGGCGCCGTTGGCTCTTGCCCGCCGTGGCCCTGGCGCTGGGGGTCGTGTCTCTGGCGGTTGGCGCGGCCCGCTCCACGTATGACCTGCAGAACCCCCTGCCCAGTGAGGTGCGTTACGAGCTGGATGCCGATAGCGGGTCCGCGCGCTGGCTCACCAGCGATGCCCGGCTCACGTCCTGGTCGTCGCAGTTCATCGCCCCCGGCACCGAGCGCGACCCCAACGTGGGGTACAGTTCTCCGGATGGAGCGCCCACCTTTAGCTCCCCAGCGCCGCTGGCGTCGCTCCCCACGCCCGAGATGACGGTGCTCTCCGATGCCACCGAGGATGGGGTGCGCTCGCTGCGATTGCGCCTGGCGGCGCGTCCCGGCGCCAGGATGCTGCAGGTGCAGATGGACGCGGGAGGATCGATCGAGGCGGCCAACCTGGGCGGCCAGCCGCTCGACCTGAGCAACTATGCCCCGGCTACGCGGGGCACGTTGTGGTTCAACTATGCGGCGCCGCCGGATGAGGGGGTCGAGGTCGAGGTGCGCGTGCGCGATGGCGGGACGATCAGGGTGTCGCTGGCGGACAGTTCCGACGGCCTGCCCGCCTTTGACGGGCTCAACCCCGAGCGGCCGGCGACGACGATGCCCACGCCGGGCGGGGTGACCCGGGATGGCACGATCGTGCGCCGGTCATTTTCTGTCCCCGGGCCCTGAACGACAGCATTGACAGCCCAGTGAAACCTCGATAGAGTCGATGTGGGCTTGGCGGGGCGACGATGCCCTTAGCTGTTCCCTCGCTGCCCACAGGGAAGAGAGATGGCCATCGCCGAACACGCCTGTCGCAAGTATAGCGGGTGCGTGGGCCGCTCGGCTGCCGCCAAGAGCTTGGAAGAGGGAGCGATCAGGCTGGCGGTGGCGGCGCACATCCGGCATACCGAGACGCCCTACGATACATTGCTGGCCAGCGGCTGTGAGCGCCACGAAGCGCGCACCAAGGTGCAGGGGATGGTGGCCGGGGTCCTGGCTACTTGGCAAGCGGAGAAAAGGGCATAACCTCTCAGCCCTGACGCTGCTCTTTGGCTGCGGGGGTGTTCCGCATGTGACGCTTGGCGGCTCGTTTGCGGGGAGCCTGGCGCTCGGACACCACGCCCCAAATAGCGGTGATGAGGAGGAAGCATGACAGTCAACCCCATCGTCAGCCAAGGTGCCGCTGGCGCCCGTGAAGAGGCGGCTCATGGCGGGGCGGTCCCTCTGCGGCGTTGGGACCTGGACTGGCTGCGCGTCCTGGCGGTGTTGCTGCTTGTGCCCTTTCACTCGGCGCTGGTCTTCATGCCAGACCCAGGCCTGGTTGCTTATGTCAAAGATTCAACATCGAGCACGGGGCTGGCGGCCCAGGGCATGGGCTCGATGAAGGGCTTGATGGATCGCTGGCTGCTGGAGCTGCTCTACTTTATCGCCGGGTCCGCTTCCTGGTTCGCCCTGGGGCGCCGCTCCGGCGGAGTTTTCCTGGTGGAGCGCGTGAAGCGCCTGCTCGTGCCCTTTCTATTCGGCCTGGTCGCCCTGGTCCCGCTGATGGTCGCCGTGCGGTGGCTGGGACAGCCGGATGCCCCCTCTCTGGGGCAGATCTATGCTCGCTTTTTCACCGAGGGCCGGACCGACCTCACCGGGATGGACGGCCACTTTACTCCGGCGCACCTGTGGTTCATCCTCTACCTCTTCATATTCTCGGTCGTGACGCTGCCGTTC
>CAYQDH010000470.1:0-259 GCA_964416075.1 uncultured Anaerolineales bacterium
GCTGTCCTGCGACCGCGGCTGGAACAGGTTATCGTGATGAGCACAATCTTGAGAGCATTATGCTTAGTATGCGTTCTGGTCGCCCAATGCTCGTTGGGGACCGTGGCGTGTCTGGTCTCAGCCCAACAAGATCAGCCCCCACGCGACATGAACGCCGCCTGGCTCGGCATCGAGTGGGTGAACGAGCCTGTTGTCGAGACCGCTGTCCAGGCTCTCGCCGCTGATCTGCAGCGTAATAATATCGGCACGGTGTATGTGT
>CAYQDH010000470.1:269-4469 GCA_964416075.1 uncultured Anaerolineales bacterium
CGGCAATAGCACCTTTGGCCAGACCTATGCCCACGCTCCCTCGTTTGTCCGGCAGTTGAAGAAGGCTTACCCAGAAGTCACTATTCAGGCATGGATAGGTCTCCCGCTCAAGCTGCCCATCCCCGGCCTCTGGGCGGGCGCCGTTGACCTGGCTGACACGGATACCCGAGCCAGGATCGTGGAACTCGCGGTTCATCTGGTCGAGGAGATGGGCTTTGACGGGATACACCTCGACCCAGAACCGGTGGCCTCAGGAAACCGACATCTCATCCGCCTCCTGGCGGAGATGAGACAGCGCCTAGCCGACGATGCGATACTCTCCATTGCGGGCCGGCGTATTGCTCCCCTACCCGGGCGCGTACCCGAACTGGTCGCGTCGCCTGTGGCGTGGAGCGCCCGCTATTACCGCGAGGTAGCCTCCCATGTGGACGAGATCGCTGTCATGGTCTACGATAGCACGCTCCCCTGGGCTTGGGCCTATCGGGTGTGGACATGCGTGGAGACCATACGGCTATCTGGAGCCCTGGCCGATGCAGGGATACGCCTTTATATCGGGATCCCGACTTCGGAAGAGGAGACCTATACACACCACCCCGAGGCGGAAAACATCGCCTCTGGCATCGCTGGTGTTCTTTGCGCGCTAAGGCTGTGCCCCTCATGCGCCGCAACGGTGACGGGGTTGGCCGTATACCCCTACTGGGAGACCGATGCGCAGGAATGGAGCTTGTTCAGAGCCCTGGGGCCATCCGAACGAAAGCCCTGGTAGCCGCTTTCTCCTGCAGGGGATTTGACATATCGGGTAGCAGGCGTAGACTCGGGTTGGTGTCGTCTTCACCGAGCGTGACATCTCCCAAAGGAAACGTTGATGACGGAATTACTGGAAAAGGCGTTTAACGAAGCATTGAGGCTGGCGCCGGAGGAACAAGACGCCCTGGCGGCCTGGATACTGGAGGAATTGGCCTCGGAGAAGCGCTGGGTCCAGGCTTTCGCCCGGTCTCACGGGACGCTGGAGCGCCTGGCCAAGGAAGCGATGGCGGAATATCGATCTCTTTGCCCACGATCCTTACCACCCCAGTCTGCACTTCAAGCAGGTTCACCCGATCGAACCGATCTACTCCGTGCGCGTGAGCGTCGACTATCGAGCCGTTGGGGTACGCGAGGGCGACGATATCGTGTGGTTCTGGATTGGTTCCCACTCTGAATATGAGAGGCTAATCTCACAGCTCTGAGATCAGGGGCGCCCTGGTCTCCGCTCTCAATGGCAATCCGCTCATACCTATCCGGCTCTCTGCGCGGTATACGGCGCTCTACACACTGGAGGCACTGCGCGATGAACCTCTACTTTGTCCGCCATGGCGAAAGCACCGCCAATGTGCTGGGGTTATTCTCAAACGAGGTTCACGCACATCCCTTGACGGAAAAGGGCATTGAGCAGGCGCGCGCGCTGGCGCACAGCCTCTCGGGCCTATCCTTTGACGGCATCTACTCCAGCCCTATCCTGCGCGCCCGGCAAACCGCGGAGATCCTGGCCGAGGCGCTGCAAGTCCCCCTACAGATCGCCGACGCGCTGCGGGAATGGGATGTGGGCATCTACGAGGGTTCTGCGGATCCCGCAGGCTGGGAGGCGCACGCGCGGGTGCAGGACCTTTGGTTCAACCAGCAGCAGTTCGATGGCAGGATGCCCGGTGGAGAGAGTTTTTACGAGATTCGAGCCCGTTTCTTCCCTTTCGTCGAGGGGTTATTACTCGATGGGCGGGGCTCGGATCGCCGTCTCATACTGGTGGGACATGGGGGTCTTTACACGGCGATGCTCCCCGCCCTCCTGACTAACGTGGATCATTCTTTCGCCCTGCAACACCCCTTTTCCAACGCCGGCTGCGTGGTCGCGGAGACTCGGCCCGAGGGGCTAACTTGTCTCTCGTGGTGTGGCGTATCGATAGTTGAACATGGAGGCTAGAGATGCTTGACGAGGTCAGTGAGGAACAACGGTATGGCCGATGAGCCTTCGCACGAGGCGCCTGTCGTCGCCATCATGAAGGCGACCTATCGCACCGCGGAGGCGCAGATCCGAGAGGCGTTGCGCCTGCTGAACTATACGCCACGACGCAAGCAAATCCTCCTCAAGCCCAACCTGGTTACCTGGGCGCACTGGTTGCCCGTGGGTGGGATCCCGCACTGCGTGCACACCGACATCCGCTTCATCGAAGCACTATTGCGAGTCTTCGATGGATACCAAGTCGTCATCGCCGAGGGTAGCGTGGGCCCGGGCAGCACCGACGAGGTTTTTGAGAAGACCGGTGTCACAGCCCTGGCGCACCGGTATGGCGCGCAGGTGGTGAACCTGGATGATGCCGACCGAGTGGAGGTGCCCTGGAGGTACGGCACGTTGCGTCTGCCAGCATTACTCCAGACGCATGAATATATCAACGTGCCCAAGCTCAAGACGCACGTGACGACGGGGGTCACCATCGGGTGCAAGAACCAAAAGGGCTTGCTCCGTCGCGCCGACAAGGTCCGCTTCCACCGCGACCTCGAACTGAACCAGGCCATCCATGCCCTGGCCGATGCGGTGCAACCCGCCCTGACCATCGTGGACGGCATTGTCGGACTAGAGGGGCCCGGCCCGAGCACCGGCCGCGCCCGCCATGCTCACCTTGTCGTCGCTGGTCGCGACATGCGCGCCGTGGACGTGGCCTGCTGCGACCTGATCGCCATGTCACCTGAGCGACGACTGCACCTGGACCCCGTGTCCTATCGCGCTGTGGGGCGCACGGTCGAGGAATCGCGCGTCCCCTTTTATGCGCCCACCGAGACGGTGGTGGCCAACATGCATCTCCTTGCTACCACGGGCACCTGCTCACGCTGCACCCAGAGCATGTATGATGGCTCGGTCGCCATGTGGCACTCCCCCTACCATATTCTGCGAGCCGCGTGGAGCTGCGGCCTGCGTCGCACGTTATCGGCAAGGGACATGACGTGCTTCCCGAGGTGCATGGCCGGCTGATATGCTATGGCGATTGCACGCGCGTATTTGCCAAGGAGCACGGCCTACCCTGGATACCTGGCTGCCCGCCATCGGAGAAGGAGCACCTCAAGATTTACTGACCTGGCTCACCCCGAATATCCCGCCACCCCATGAGCGCGCAAGAACTCGTCGTTCATCACGATCCCCAGGCCGGGCCCGTCCGACAGGTGCAATCTCCCACCCGAGTTATCTAGCGGCGTCTCCAACAGGACATTGTAGCTCGACAGATCCCAACGCGCCGTCTCCAGGCGGTAAAAGTTGGGCACGGTCATCATCACCTGGGCGCCCGCCACCACGTTGATCGGCCCGCTGGCATCGTGCGGGGATATTGGTATATGGTAGGCCTCGGCCATGGTGGCGATCTTTTTCAGCTCCGAGATGCCGCCGGTCCACGTCACATCGGGCATGACATAATCGGCCAGTTCCTGCTCGAAGATGGGTACGAATTCCCAGCGGGTGTGCAACCGCTCTCCCACGCAGATGGCTGCACCCACCTTTTCACGCACCTGGCTGAGCGCGTGGTAGCTTTCCACCGGCACCGGCTCCTCGAACCAGTCGATCCGCCCGGCATCCTCCAGGGTGCGACACAGCCGGATGGCCGTGGGCACGTTGAACCGGCCATGGGCATCGATCAGCAGCTCGGCGTGCGGCCCCGCCGTTGCGCGAATGCGCGCCGTCAGGTCCGCGGCGATCTCCTCACTTTCTTTGCTCAACTTGCCGTCCAGGTACGATTGCGAGTCGCGCCCGTCGTCGCCCCGGCGGGGGAAGGGGTCGAACTTGAACGCCGTGTGCCCCGAGGCGATGATCTCGCCGATCTCCCGTTCCAGGCCCTCCTGGGTGGCGAAATTGCGTTGGTTGGGGTGGCAATACAGTGGGATGTCCGGTCGCACCGCGCCCCCGAGCAGGTTGTAGATCGGTTGCCCCAGCACCTTCCCGCGGATATCCCACAGGGCGATATCCACGCCGCTGATCAGGTTGCAGGCGGCGCCTCGCGAGCCCATGTAGGTGAACGCCCGAAAGATCTTGTGCCAGATGGCCTCGATCTGCGCCGGGTCCTCGCCCACGATCAGCTCGTTGAGCTGCCGCAGCGCGCCGGCCACTGTGCGGTTGGCCGCCTGGGTGGTGGTGGTAATCTCGCCCCAGCCCGTAACCCCCTCGTCGGTATTGACCTCGAC
>CAYQDH010000471.1:0-4467 GCA_964416075.1 uncultured Anaerolineales bacterium
CAGACTGGGGTGCCCCAGCAGACTGGGGTGCCCCAGCAGACTGGGGTGCCCCAGCGGACTGGGGAATCCCACTCAGCTCCAGTTGCCCATAGATCGACTGCAGATCCTCGAGCAAGATACGCCAAGACACCCCATCCACCACCAGATGATGCCCCACCAACAGCAGCCGGCCCCCACGTCCTTCCCCCAGGTCCCAATACTTGACACGGAAGAGTGGCCCCTTTTTCAGGTCCAAGTTGCATTGCACAGCAGCAGCTTCGCTCTCGATTCGAGCCTTCTGCTCATTGTCAGGTATTCCGCTTAGGTCAGTTGCTTCGAAAGGCGCCTGGGCCTCCTGTGGACCATGCCATTGTTCCCACCCATTCGCGCCCTCGCGAAAGCGCAGGCGAAGCGCATCATGGTGCATCAGCAGTTGGGCTACTGCGCGCTCCAGCCAAACGGGTTGTAGACGGTGCGTTGTTTGCAGCAATACTGCCTGGTTCCAATGCCCCTGGTCCCGGAACTGCTGGTCGAAGAACCACCGTTGGATCGGTGTAAGCGGCATATCTCCCTCAACGAGGCCCTGCTCCGCCGTCGGCGTAGCAACCTCCGTATGCGCAGCGGCCGCCTCGGCGGCCAATGCGGCTACGGTCGGCGCTTGGAACAGCTGCTTGGGCGTCAAGCGTAAGCCCATCTGATTGGCGCGTGCAATGACCTGGATGCTCAGGATCGAGTCGCCGCCCAGCTCAAAAAAGTTCTGGTCGATGCCCACGCGCTCGAGGCCCAACACCTCGGCCCAGATACGTGCCAAGACCTCCTCTTGTGGCGTGCGAGGGGCACCATGGCCTAGGTCTGCGGTTTCCTCGCGTTCTGGGTCGGCCAGCGCTCGGGCTGGCTCAGGCAGCGCGCGGCGGTCGACCTTGCCGGTGGTTGTCAGGGGCAATGCGTCGAGAACCATATACGTCGCAGGCACCATGTAATCGGGCAACTTGCCCTGCAGATACGCCCGGAGCGTTGGCCCATCCACGGGCCCCTCTTGCCGGTTGCTAACGTCACTGGCCACGTACGCCACAAGACGCTTGCCACGCCCCTCCACATCTTCGCGTGCCACCACCACCGCATCGCGCACGTCCTCGCGCTGCTTGAGCGCGCGCTCGATCTCGCCCAGCTCCACTCGAAAACCGCGTATCTTGACCTGGTCGTCGTTGCGTCCGAGAAACTCGATGTTGCCGTCCGCCCGGAAACGGGCCAAGTCGCCGGTGCGGTACATACGCTCGCCGCCGGTTGCTGGCTGCGAGCCAGCACAAAAGGGATCCGGACAAAAGCTATTGGCTGTGAGGTCGGGGCGGTTCAGGTAGCCACGCGCCACCCCCGCGCCGGCGATCCATAGATCGCCCGGTACGCCCACCGGTACGGGCTCCCCCCGGCTGTCCAGGATATAAAGCCGCATGTTCGGCAAGGGCCGACCAATGGGCAAGGTCGCGGGTACCTCGGCGCCCGCGTCAAGCTCGTATGACGAGGCGATGATCGTACCTTCCGTTGGCCCGTAGGTGTTCATCCAGGCCACGCCTGGCCCCGCAAGCGCACGCCACTTGACCAGGTGTTCTGCAGACGCTTTATCCCCACCGACCACCATGAGCCGCAGGCTCGGCGGCAGGAACTGGCTTGCACTGTCAGAAGGCTGGAACAACCCAGTACTCTGGGCCAGCAACCCCAGTTCGTACACCCACTCGTGCCAATACGCCGTGGGCAAGTCTAGCACAGTGAGATTTTCTCGCTCTACTAACTCTAGCAGCTCTTCTCCGCTGATCAGCATGCCCGCTGGCCGCAACACCACCCTGGCCCCCACGGACCATGCAGGGAACATCTCTTCTACCGCTGCATCAAAGTTAATCGTCGAGAACTGCAAAATGGCGTCCTCGGGCGTCAGCCGAAAGACCTGCGCTGCCGCCATGTTGTGGTTCACAACGTTGGCGTGCTCCACCACGACGCCCTTGGGTTGCCCTGTGGACCCCGAAGTGTAGATAACGTAGGCCGCGTTCTGGGGCCCAACGCCGCTGCTAGGGTTACTGGCCTGTTCAGCGGCGCTCGGGCTGACGCCAGCGATCATATCCCAGTCGTTGTCCGGCCCCGCAGACGGGGAGTTTAGTTGCACCACACGCAACTCATCCCCCAGTTGGCGCTGGGCGGCGGTCTCTCGTAGGACCGCGCTGGCCAACTCGCCCGCAGTCACCACGATCCTCAGCTCACTGTCGCGGATCATGTACTCCAGGCGTTCCTGGGGATACCCTGGATCCAAAGGCACGTAGGCTCCTCCAGCCTTCAAAATCCCCAGCAACCCAACCACCATCTCCACTGACCGCTCAGCGCAGAGCCCCACGAGCGTCTCGGGTTTGACCCCTAGCTCGATAAGATGATACGCTAGACGGTTAGCCCGGGCGTTCAGCTCCGCATAGGTCAACCGTTGATCAGGCCCAAGCATGGCCGCAGAGCGTAGGCCAGGCAACACCAGCGCCGTCGCCTGCGGGTCACGCGCGGCGGTGGCTTCAAAGAGTTGGTGCATGCACAGGTGTCTGCTTGTGTTTGGTAGGCTAGCATCCTCGGCGCTAGAGTACTCGGTTTGAGAGTACTCACGTGCCGTGTCATTCCATCGCACCAGTACCTGCTCCCGCTCCTCATGACTCAGCCAGGACAGCGCAGAGATAGCTCTCTCGGGATGGGCCACAATATCCGCAAGGAGAGTCTGGAAATGCGCAACCATGCGCCGAATGGTATCCGCTTCCCAGAGGTCGCTGTTGTATTCCAGCCCGGCGTGCAAGACATGGTCATCCTCGCCGACCACCAGCGTTAGGTCGAACATAGCCACCGGGACTTGCACATCCACCGGCTCTACGGCCAGGTCGGGCAACTCGATGGCCCTTTGCCCCGTGCCGGATGCATTCTGCAGGACGAACATCACCTGGAACAGGGGAGTATGGCTGGTATCTCGCTCCGCCTGGAGCGCATCGACCAACATCTCAAAGGGCACATCCTGGTGCATGTACGCGCCCAATGCGGTCTCTCGCACCTGCTTCAGAAGGTGCCGGAACTCGCTCGCTCCATCAAGCCTGGTCCTCATGACCAGGGTGTTGACAAAGAAACCGATCAGGCCCTCGATCTGGGAATGATTGCGGTTAGCGACGGGTGTCCCAACACTAATATCCTGCTGTCCGCTGTAGCGGTAGAGCAGCACTTTGAACGCCGCCAGGAGGGTCATAAAGAGGGTGGTTCCCTCCTCGCGGCCTAGCCTGCGCAGCCCGGCGGTGACCTCCTCCGACAGGTCGAACGCCAGGTGCTGTCCATGCCAGCTCTGCAAGGCGGGCCGGGTATGGTCCGTCGGCAATTCGAGCATCGGTGGAGCGCCTGCTAGCTGCGCAAGCCAGTAGCTTCGTTGCTGTTCGAGTATTTCCCCCTGCAGCCAGCGCTGTTGCCAGCGAGCATAATCGGCATACTGTATCTCCAGGGGTGGCAGCGAATGAGGTTGTCCACTCGTGAAGGCTCTGTACAGCTCACCCAGCTCCCGCACGAATACCTGGCCCGACCAGCCATCGGACACGATGTGATGCATCGTCACGAGAAGGATATGATCCTTTTCAGCCAGGCGCAGCACCTGGATGCGCATCAGGGGCCCTTTAGACAGGTCAAAGGGTGTGGCAGCCTCTTCCTGTGCCAGCCTAAGCGCTTCGCCCTCACGAGTCTCTGCTGGTAAGGATTCCAGGTTAACCAAGGGAATGGCTACACGGGCTTTTGGCGAAATGACTTGCCTCGGCTTACCGTCGGTCGTTACGAACGTTGTGCGCAGCACATCGTGCCGGGAAACGATCTCGTTTACGCTGGCTTCGAGGGCCGCCAGATCGAGGGTCCCCCTGAAACGGAAAGCGCCGGGGATATTATACAGAGGAGTGTTAGGCTCGAGCTGGTCCAGGAACCACATGCGTTGCTGAGCGAACGACAGCGGCAACTCAACCGCTTCTTCCCCATTCGCTCTCGTTGCCTCGATGGGAGGCTTCACTAGCCCTTGTGCCTCGCGCAGAATGACCTCTACACGCTCAGCAAGCTCGGCCACCGTGGGGCGCTCAAATAGCTCGCGCAGGGGTAACTCTACCTGTAGCGTCTGCTGAATGCGTGAAACGAGTTGTGTGGCCAGCAGAGAATGTCCTCCCAGGTCGAAAAAGCTATCCTGGATACCGACGGGTTCAACGCCGAGCACCTGCTTCCACAACTCGACCAGGATACTCTGGATCGGTGTGCGTGGGGGCACAAAAGCCTGACTCGCCGCGCCCCACTCTGGCACGGGGAGCGCTCGCCGATCCACCTTGCCGTTGGGAGTCATCGGTATGGCATCCATCACCACGAACGCTGCGGGGACCATGTAGCCGGGCAGCTTCTGCTGCAGCAATTCCCGCATCGCCTCCACCAATAGCGTCTCGTGCTCCTTGGGCGACAGAT
>CAYQDH010000472.1:0-4408 GCA_964416075.1 uncultured Anaerolineales bacterium
CGGCGCACCTCTTGGGCAAGGGCACGACCGAGACACAGAAGGCCATTCGCAAGTGGTTGGCTGACGAGAACGTACGCTCTAGCGCCATTGGCCCAGGCGGCGAGAACAAGGTGCTTTATGCCACCATCGACAACGATGGCCGGCAAGCTGGCCGCACGGGCAACGGTGCGGTGATGGGCTCCAAGCTCATCAAAGCGGTGGCTGTCCGCGGGTCGCATCCGATCACCGTGGCCGATCCCCAGGGATTGCTGGGTGAGTCACTCAAGCTCATCCAGACCAGCCAGGGGCCAGGCACGCAAAAGTACCGTGTTCTGGGCACCCCCACCAACGTGCTGAACATGAACAAGATGGGTGTTTTGCCCACGCGCAACTTTTCGGAGACGGTGTTCGAGCACGCCGAAGAAGTCAGTGGCGAGTATATGCACGACCACTTTACGGCGAAAGCGGTGGGCTGCTCCGGCTGCTCCATCGCCTGTGAACAGTGGGCCGAGGTCAAAGAAGGCAAGTACAAGGGAGAGATGTCTGGGTTGGATTACGAGTCTCTCTTTGCGCTGGGCCCCAATAGCGGTATAGGCAATCTCCCAGCGATTATCCATCTGTCGGCCAAGTGTGACGAACTGGGCATCGACACCATGAGCGCTGGCGTTGTGGTTGGCTGGGCCATGGAGTGCTATGAGAAGGGGATGCTGACCAAGGAAGAGTGCGATGGCCTAGAGCTCAAGTTCGGTAACGAAGATGAAGCCTCAGTGCTCCTGGACAAGATCGCCCAGCGCGAGGGAATCGGCAATTTATTGGCTGACGGCGTGAAAAGAGCCTCGGCCAAGGTGGGCAAGGGCAGCGATCACTTTGCCATGCATATAAAGGGCTTGGAACTGCCCGGCTATGACATACGCGGCCTGCAGACCTTTGCCATGGGCCTGGCGGTGGGCACACGCGGTGGTTGCCACAACCGCTCACTGGTCTACGAGGTGGATGTCAAGGGTACCGTCGATCGCCTACGCGGTGGGCCGGGACGCGGCAAGATGGCCAAGGACAGGGAAGACCTCGCCGCGGTGCTTGATTCGCTGGTATTGTGCAAGTTCCTGCGCAACTGCTTTGACAACTTTGCGGAGGATGTCTCACGCATCTATACCATGGTGACAGGCCTACCCATGACGGGGCAGGAACTCATGGAAGTCGGTGAGAGAGTTTGGACACTCAAAAAGGCTTTCAACATCCGTGAAGGGTGGACCAAGGCCGATGACTGGGTGCCCCCGCGCGTTACCGAAGATCCTATTCCTTCTGGCCCCATCAAGGGAACGTATGTCAAGCCCGAAGACTTGCGCATGATGATCGACGACTACTATCAATCTCGTGGCTGGACGGCGGACGGTCTCATCCCCAAGTCCAAGCTGATTGCTTTGGGCTTGGAGAGCATTGCTGACGAGATCGGCGTCGAGGACACCCCCATCGCTGCTGTAGAGGAGGCTCGCTAAATGGCGACGAAAGAATACCAGCATGTCATCTGCGACCCAACCAAGTGCATCGGTTGTCGCATCTGTGAGTATGCCTGCTCTTTGACCAAAACAGGAGCCTTTGATCCGAGCCTCTCGCGCATCCGGGTGGTGCGCATCGAGCCCATCACCATGACGGCTATCACCTGCCGGTTGTGCGCTGACGCTCCCTGCATCTATGCCTGCCCTCGTGAGGCCCTGACGCGCTCAGAGAAGAATGGCACCATCATGGTGGATGCTGACAAATGCGACGGGTGCGGCTGGTGCGTAGAAGCCTGCGATTTCGGAGCTGTCGTGCTCAATGCCGCAACCAAGGATGCGGAGATCTGTAACCTATGCGAGGACCAGGAAGGGGGCCCGCGTTGTGTGGAATTTTGCCCCAAGGACGCCCTTTCGCTGGCCACGCCGGAGGTGATCCGCCAGCAGGCGCGACGTGAAGTGGTGGCCCGGCTTTTCGAGGAACTGCTCTCCCAGGGCTGATCTGGCCGCTGTATCAGGATTCATTGAGGCAAGTATCGAACAGGAGCTTTTAATGCCAGAGAACGAACCGTTGCGCGTAGGAGTCTACATCTGTAGTTGCGGCTCGAACATCGGCGGAGTCATCGACCCCGCCGCGGTGGCCGAGTATGCGCGTAACCTGCCGGATGTGGCGTTGGCACGCGACTATTTATATATGTGTGGCGATCCAGGGCAGAACCTGATCCGCCAGGATATTCTGAAGCACAAGCTGAACCGGGTCGTGGTGGCTGCCTGCAGTGTGCGCATGCACGAGCCGACCTTCCGAGCCTGCGTATCGGATGCTGGGCTAAACCCATTTCTCATGGAAATGGCCAACATCCGAGAACAGGATACCTGGGTCCATGCTCACGACCCGGAAGGGGCGCTGCTCAAAGCCAAGGAAATGGTGGCTGCGGCAGTGGCCAAAGTTCGCCACGCCGCGCCGCTACGCACCATCACCGTGCCGGTGACCAAAAGAGCGCTGGTCGTCGGCGGTGGCGTCGCCGGGATCAGCGCCGCCCTGGACCTGGCCGATATGAATATCCCCACCTGTCTTGTGGAGAAGGAGCTGAGCATCGGGGGCACGATGGCCCAGCTGAACAAAACATTCCCCACGATGGACTGTTCCATTTGAATTCTCGCACCCAAGATGGTTGACGCGGCGCGTCACCCCAAGGTTGATGTGATGGCTTATACCGAGCTGGAGCATGTCGATGGCTACATCGGCAATTTCCGAGCCCAGCTCACTCGCAAGCCCCGCTATGTGCGAGCCGATCGCTGCAATGGTTGCGGCGAGTGCGCGACGGCATGCCCCATTGAGGTTCCTAACGATTTCGAGTTGGACCTGGCTCCACGCAAAGTGATCGATGTGGCCCACGGGCAGGCTGTCCCCCTGGTGTACAACGTCGATATCGACAACTGCATCCACTGCTACAAGTGCCTCTCGGCCTGTGACAAGCTGGATGCCATCGACTTTTCGCAGACGCCGGAGGAGATCGAGGTCGAGGTGGGCTCGATCATTGTGGCCACCGGGTTCGAGTCGTTTGATCCGGCAGTCATTCCGGAGTATGGCTATGGTCGTTATCCCAATGTCATCACGGCCATGGAGCTGGAGCGCCTAGCAAACTCCGCAGGTCCCACGATCGGGCAGCTCGTGCGCCCCTCGGACGGCAAGCCGCCCAAGAGCATCGCCATGATCCAGTGTGTCGGCTCGCGCGATAGCCGCTATAACGAATACTGCTCCGGCTTTTGCTGTATGTACACCATCAAGAATGCGCTCTTGCTCAAGCAGACGTACCACGACATGGATATCAGCATCTACTACATGGATATCCGAACGCCCGCCAAGAGCTATGAGGAGTTCTACAACCGCGCCCGCGCTGCGGGCATTCGGTTCATCCAGGGGCGTCCGTCTCAGATCACGGAAGACCCGGTGACCCACAACCTGTTCGTCGAGGCTGAGGATCAGGCGCTGGGTCAGGTGCTAGAGTGGGAAACGGAGATGGTCTCGCTATCGGCCGCCGCGATTCCTCGTGTGGATACCGAGCGAGTAGCATCCACGCTGGCTCTATCGCGCAGCCCCGGCGGTTTCTTTATGGAATACCACCCCAAGCTTCGCCCGGTGGATTCTCCCACGGATGGCGTGTTCTTGGCCGGTGCGGCGCAGGGACCCAAGGACATCCCAGCCAGCGTGGCCCAGGGCAGCGCCGCAGCCGCGCGCGCGGCGCGCGTTCTCTCGGCAGATACCTGGGAGATCGAGCCCATTGTAGCCCGCGTTTGGCCGGACCGTTGTATCAGCGCGCAGGGTAAAAAGTGCGGTATCTGTGCTACGGCGTGCCCCTATGGCGCCATCACCGTGGTACAGGGCCAGGCGGCCGTTGTGACACCGGCCAAGTGCCATGGGTGCGGCGGCTGCGTAGCCGAGTGCCCACACGATGCCATCTCTCAGGATCACTTTACAGACCCACAGGTCGTGTCGCAGCTCCAAGCATTGCTCGAAGACAAGCCCGAGGAGAAGATCCTTGCGTTCATGTGCCACTGGTGTAGCTATGGGGGCGCTGATAACGCGGGCACCAGCCATTTCCAGTATCCGGCTACCTCACGAGGCCTTCGTGTCATGTGCTCCGCGCGCATGGATCAGGACTTTATCCTGGAAGCCTTCCGCCGCGGGGCGGGGATGGTACTCGTCTCGGGCTGCCACCCGCAAGATTGCCACTACATCTCGGGACAGCAGGTTGCGGCCAAACGGTTTGACCGTATCCCCCGCACACTAGAGCGCATGGGGATCAATCCGGAACGGTTCCGCGTAGAGTGGATCTCCGCAGCCGAGGGCGACAAGTACGCCCGAGTCATCACCGAGATGGATCGCAAGCTGGCCGGTCTGGATAAAGAGCAGATCCGCAGCGAGAACGCCAAGG
>CAYQDH010000473.1:0-399 GCA_964416075.1 uncultured Anaerolineales bacterium
CCCTTGATCCGGTACAGGTCGGCGTGATTGACCCATTCCAGGATGAGCTTGGCGCTGAGGCCCGACTGCTCGGCGATCTCCTGCCGACCCTTGGGTGTAGCCCCTTTTTCGAGCAGCCCCTCCGTGGTGGTCAGGCCCGCGGCCTGGAGCTTCTGAGCATAGACTGGACCGATACCTTCGATATCCAATAGCTTGGCCATTTCTTGGTCTCCTTCGTCGCAAGATGTTCGGTGGCAAAGATCGACACAGGGTCGATCAGGGTCCTTATAGCAGATATGCACGCATAATGCAAGCGACCCGTATGCGGGCCTAGGGCTTGGTCACAGTCGGAGCACCTGTCACCCTGAACGCACGTGAAGGGTCTCCGGTATGGAAAACAGGGATCCTTCACTTCGTTCA
>CAYQDH010000473.1:499-4406 GCA_964416075.1 uncultured Anaerolineales bacterium
GGATGACAGGGCGGTGCCGTCACCCTGAACCCGCAGTCGGGGTGAAGGGTCTCCGGTATGGAAAACAGGGATCCTTCACTTCGTTCAGGATGACAGGGCGGTGCCGTCACCCTGAACCCGCAGTCGGGGTGAAGGGTCTCCGTTTACGTGCGCGGAGATCCTTCACTTCATTCAGCATGACGGAATCGCGATAATGCAAGCGACATGTATCGCGCCGGGGGGTGGGCGAGGGGCAGGATGCCTGAAGTTGAGGTGGTCCGAGGCCGAGGCAGCTCAGCCGCGGGCAGGGCAGGCGCGGATGGAGGCGATGAGCGACTCGGGGGGGCCACCCTTGGCCACGTAGGCCACCGCCCCCGCCTGGCGCATCAGGGTCTCCTTCTCCGCATCGTCGAACATGGAGAGGCCAATGATGGAGAGGCCGGGGAACTCGGCCAGGATGCGCCGCGTGGCCTCGATGCCATCCATCTGCGGCATGCTAACATCCATGAGCACCACATCGGGCTGGATCT
Organism: uncultured Anaerolineales bacterium; assembly: GCA_964416075.1. Taxonomy (GTDB): domain Bacteria; phylum Chloroflexota; class Anaerolineae; order UBA1429; family UBA1429; genus CAYQDH01. The sequence continues at coordinate 1,009 of CAYQDH010000473.1, forward strand.
TGCGGACCAGGGTAATGGCTGCCAATCCGTCCCCACCCTCACCCACGACCTCCAAGTCGCGCTCACTGTTGAGCAGCTGGGCCAAGCCCTTGCGCACGATAGCATGGTCGTCGACCAGGACCAGGCGCACCTTGCGCCGTGGCGGGTCAACTGCAGCGTCTCCTCTCACGGGGATTGCCTCCTGACCAGGAATCACCGGGGTGTCCAGCACAAGGGGCAGCGAGACGGTGACACGCGTGCCACACCCCGGCGCGCTCTCGATGAAACACTGCCCTCCGGCGTAAAGGATGCGCTCCTGCACATTGAGCAAGCCGAACCCACCTGCGAAAGGCTGGCCATCGGCCGGCGGGCAGTGGGCGGGTTCGCCGTCAGAGGGCAGGCCGCCGGACGGCCCGTCGATGGCAAAGCCACGCCCCTGATCCTCTACGGTTAGCCACACACGATCGGGCGGGACGTAGGCTATTGTCACCTGGGCCTCCTGGACGCCGGCGTGCTTGTACACATTGAACAGCAGCTCGCGGGCGGCATGGTAGAACACGATGGCCAGTTCCTTGGGGATACGGTCCAGGGCGGGGTCCTCCACCCCTCGCACGGTCACGACCAGGCCATAGCGCTCCTGTATTCGCCGGCCCAGCCAATGCAGCGCCGGGATCAGCCCGTCGTCGTGCAGGATGGCCGGGCTCAGCTCGGCGGTGAGCGAGCGGGAGGATTCCACGGCCTCCCCGAGCAAGCGAAGCGCCTCACCAACCCAGGGTTGGCAATCCTCGCCGGTGTGGCGCTGAGCGAGGTTGAGCTGAAGGATGGCGGCCACCATGGTCTGCTGCAAGCTATCGTGCAGCACGAGCGCCAGGCGGCGGCGTTCCTGCTCCTCGGCCTGGGCCAGCCGCCCGGCCAGGGCGCGTAGCTGCGCGGTGCGCTCGATCACACGCTGCTCCAGCGTCTCGTTGAGCGCCCGCAATTGCTGTTCCAGCCGTTTGCGCTCGGTGATATCGATATTGAACACCACCCAGCGCAGCGGCTCGCTCTCGAGCCGCGCCGCGCCGATGAGCGCGGGCACCCGTGTGCCGTCGGGGTGTTGGTATTCCTTCTCATAGGGCGCGCAAACGCCCCGCTCGCGCAGCTCTTGCTGGCCCTGGGCATCGCGCGGCGCGTACTCGGGCGGGGTGAGGGCTTGCCAGTCGATGGTTCCTGCATCCATCTCTTGGCGCGAGCAGCCAACCACGCGCAGATAGGCATCGTTCGCCTGCACGATGCGCCCCATCTCGGAAACGGCCACACCGATGATGTTCGAGTCGATCAGCGTGTGCACCCAGCGCTCGCTGCGCTCCAGCGCGTCCTGGGCCAGCTTTTGTTCGTGGATATCGCGAAGGCCGCCCACGATGGCCACCGGATGGCCCTCAGCGTCGCGCACCAGGCGGCGGCTGTTGCTGAACCAGCGGTAGGCGCCCTCCTTGGTGAGCCAACGGTACTCGACCGTATCCACCGGCGAGGGGTCCGTGCTCTCTAGGAGCGCCCGGCGGTGAGCGGCGAAGGTGGGCCGGTCCTCGGGGTGGATCAGCTGATGCACGTCCTCTACCTTCATGCTCATGAGCTCACTCGGGGTATAACCGGTGAAAGTCTCCACGATGGGGCCGTAATAGTCATAGGCGCCGGTGAGCAGGTTGCTGCGGTAGAGGGCATCACGCGAGTTCTCCAGGACGAAGCGAAAGCGCTCCTCGCTGGCGCGCAGCGCGCGCTCCGCCTGCAGGCGGACGGTGTCGTCGCTGCCATAGATGTTGGCATAGCCCGCCCGCACGACGGGCACGACGTACATGGAAAAGGTCTGCGCGCCCACCGTGCACTCGATAACAGATCTGGCAGCGGATCGCAGCGCCTCGGCGACGAGGGCTCGCCACACCTCGGGCACCCGCTCACCGACGGCGCATCCCCACGCCGCGAGAATCGGGGCGCTGGCTTCGTTGGCGTAGAGGAGCGCGCCCTCTGCGGCGACGCGCAGCACGGGGTCGGGGTTCTCGGCGGGAAAGAGGGCCGCATCTCGAGCAGCGCGCTGGGCCTCGTGCAGCGCAGTGACGTCTTGGATCGCTACAGCGCTGCCCACAATCTGGCCATCCGCGTCGCGCACCGGGGCGGCGCTGTTGAGCACGTGGACGCGCGAGCCATCAAAGCGCTGGATCTCTAGCAGCTGCCCGACAACCGTCTCGCCTTTTAGCACGGCCTGGGAGCCGGCCCACTCCTCGGGGGCCACAGGCCGGCCCGTATCGGCCCACCAGGCCCGATAGGCGGCATAGTCATCGACAGAGTTCATCGGGGGGAGCGGATCACCCCAGACCTGGTCGTAGGCCGCGTTGGCGTGCTTGGTGCCGCCCTGGGTATCGGTGATGACCACGCCCACCGGCAGGGCCTCTAGCACGGCATGAAGGCGCTGGCGCTCGTTCTCGGCCTCGGCCGCTTTGGCCTGGGCGACCTCGGCTTGCTCCTCCGCGCGTCGTCGAGCCAGCACTAGGTCCGTCACCTCCTGCACCAGCGTCAGCACCGCTACGACGTGGCTGCCCTCACCCAACAGGGGATAGTTGTAGATGTTCCACCAGGTCTGCTCGCGACCGGGCCCCAGGTTGGCCTGGCGTTCTCGAGATACGAGGGGCTGGCCGGTGCGCCGGACTTGGTCCATGAGGTTGGTCACTCTTTGGGCGGTGGCTGGTGGTAACACCTCATAGAGGGTATGGCCCACCATCGGCACGGGGGGCGCGTCAGCGGTGACCGTGACGCGACAATAGGCTTCATTGGCCACTTCATAGCGCCAGTCGGCATGCCTGGCCCCCGATATGATATCATGTTGGGAGCCGTCAGCGTCTGCCGACGGGCAACGCAGCACGGCGATGCCGATGGGCGCATGATCGAACGCCAAGGAGAGAAAGTCATAGCCGCCCAACGGGGAGGAGGCTGCCCGTGGGTCGCGCGAAGACTGACTCTCAGCTGTTGACATGGTTATACACCCTTGTGAGATATGTCGAGGTAAAGAGAGCAAGGTCGGAACGCGCTTAACGCGCAAGCTGAGTGGATGGGCAGAACAACCGAGAGGATGTGGGCGAGTTGTCTCAGCGCATATTCATTATACGGCAAATCGGGCTAAAGGGCAAGGGGGATTTATAGCGTACGGGTCTGCGCTCAAGTCGTTAGGTTTGTCACCCTGAGTCAACCATGGCGCGGGGCGCCAATGGGAAATGAAGAACAAGTCTCGCCGCTGGCCAAATCCGTCATCCTGAGAAGCCCACATGCTGTGGCCCGTGCAATCCCGGACGATGTTCCCGTAGCGCAAGTTGCCAAACTTGCGTCCCTAGGAAACGTCATGAGTAGTAACCCATGGCGCGATGCGCCAATTGGGCTCGGATGACAGTCCT
>CAYQDH010000474.1:0-365 GCA_964416075.1 uncultured Anaerolineales bacterium
GTGGGCGCTACCAGGGCCAGTAGCGCAGGCGCGTGCTTGAGCAAGCCGCCAATATAGTACTTGGCCATGTCCGACAGTTGGGCATAGCCCGCCTCGTCATAGAACATGTTCTTTTCGCCCTTCCACAAGCTCTGGTGCACGTGCATGCCGCTGCCGTTATCGCCAAAGAGAGGCTTGGGCATAAAGGTCGCGGTGAGGCCGTTCTGGCGCGCAATATTCTTGATGATGTACTTGTAGATCATCACGCTGTCAGCCATGCGCAGCAAGGGGCCGTACTGCATGTCGATCTCGGTCTGGCCCGCCGTGGCCACCTCGTGGTGATGCACCTCGATGGGCACGCCCGTGGCCTCCAGGGTGAGCACCAT
>CAYQDH010000474.1:375-4397 GCA_964416075.1 uncultured Anaerolineales bacterium
ATCTTGCTGCGGATGTCCTGCAAGGTATCCGTGGGAGGCACCGGGAAGTAGCCACGCTTGGGCGGTATCTGCGCGCCGAGGTTGGGCTTCATCTCCTCGCCGCTCTTCCACCATGCTTCGTCGCTGTCCAGATAGTAGAATGCCGAGTTGGTGCCGCCGCCATAGCGCACGTCGTTAAAGATAAAGAACTCGGCCTCCGGTCCCCAGTAGCTGGTGTCGGCAATCCCCGTCTGCTTGAGATAGACCTCCGCCTTTTTGGCGATGTAGCGGGGATCGCGCGAATAGGGCTCGCGGGTTACGGGATCGTACACGTCACAGATGATCGACAGGGTGGGCACCTCAAAGATGGGGTCCAGGAACGCTGTCGTGGGATCGAGCATAAGAAGCATGTCCGACTCGTGGATCTCTTTGAACCCGCGAATGGAGGAACCGTCGAACCCGATGCCCTCCTCAAAGAGCTCACCAGTGAACTGGCGAACGGGAATGCTAAAATGCTGCCAGATGCCTGGCATGTCGGTGAACCGTAAGTCCACGATCTTCACGCTCTTGGCCATTTCCAGTACGTCCGCTACCGTTTTCATCTCCATGATCCTTTCCGTGATGGTATCTGATGAAACCTGTGTCAGAAGGTGTAGAGGTATTGCTGTCTCTCCCAGGGCGTCACCTGCAGCCGGTAGGCCTCCCACTCGCGCCTCTTGGCCCCCACAAAGCGCTCGTGGATGTGGGGCCCCAGGGCCTCCTGCACGACGGCGTCCTTCTCCAACTCGTCCAAAGCTTCCTCAAGCGAAGCAGGTAGAGTACCCAAGCCGTGGCGCGCCCATTCGGATTCGAAAAGGTTCTCTTCGGTCGGCGTCGGCAGCGGGAGGTCGTTCACGATGCCATCCAAGCCACATTTCAGCATCACGGCAAAAGCCAGATAAGGGTTGCAGCTTGGATCGGGGCAGCGCAGCTCCAGTCGCGTGGCCTCGGGAATCGATGGATTGGGTATACGGATGAGGGCCGCGCGGTTGATGCGCGCCCAACTGATGTACACGGGCGCCTCGTAGCCGGGGACCAGGCGTTTGTACGAGTTCACCAAAGGGGCCAGGATGGCAGACATCCCCCGCGCATGCTCGAGCTGGCCGGCGATGAACTGTCTGGCCAGTTTGGAGAGCCCATAGCGGTCCTCGGCGTCTGCAAAAGCGTTCTCGCCTGTATCCAGGCGGGCGAGGCTTTGGTGCACGTGCATGCCCGAGCCGTTGATGCCCATGATCGGCTTGGGCATAAAGGTGGCGTACAGGCCATGCTGCCGGGCGATAGCTTTGGACACATACCTGAGCGTCACAGCGCTATCGGCCGATTTGATGGCGTTGCCGTAGCGAAAGTCAATCTCATGCTGCCCCGCGGCCCCCTCGTGATGTCCCGCCTCCACCTCGATGCCAAAGGCCTCCATCGCCGTGATCATGTCGTTGCGGACCAGGGTCCCTCGGTCGGCCGTGGCATCGAAATAGCCAGCCTCATCGTTCGTGACATCGGGTAGTGGGTTACCTGCCTCGTCCGTCTCAAAGAGAAAGAATTCGAGCTCCGGCCCTACCCGGTACTCGTAACCCATCGTGGCAGCCTCCTGCATCACGCGAGCCAGGGCATAGCGCGGGGCGCCGATGAAAGCCTCGCCGTCGGTAGTCTGTACGTCGCAGATCAAGCGGGCTGTGGTGTGGGCATTCGACTCCCAGGGGATGACGGCAAAGGTGCTCAGATCGGGCACCAGCAGCATGTCGCTCTCGCTGATGCGCACGAAACCCTCGATTGACGACCCATCGAACCACATGCCGCGTTCGAGCAGGTTGCCGATTTGGCTGATAGGGATCGTCACGCTCTTGACCATGCCCATAATGTCCGAAAACTGGAGGTTGATGAAACGCACGCCTCGTTCGCGAATGATGCGCAGGATGGCTTCTTTGTTCATCTCGGGCATAAAGTAGGTAATCCTTTCCCGGCGGAATCGTAGCTACGTTCCGATTTGTTAGTCCTGGCTAGAGGCTAGCCGTAATAGGGTGGCGCGCCCAGGTTCGACAGTCATTATACCGCAGCAAGGGCCGCATTACGTCGGACATGATACACGGTAGCGCACAATGGGCATTTGTGCAATGTGCACAAGGACCTTATTCCATAAGGCCCCTTATACGCCTCCGTGCCAAAATCGGGGACTCGGGGTGTCGCAGAGCAGCCATAGCGGACCGTCAGGGATGGGTGAGCTGATGGACCTTGAGAGCCAGTTGGAAGGCCAGACGAGCTTCAGCGTCGTTGAGGTCAAGCCCGGATATCTCGGCGATGCGCTGCAAACGGTAATTGAGGGTGTTGCGGTGGACAAAGAGGGCGCGCGATGTCTGGCTGGCGTTGGCATTCTGTTCAAAGAAAACCTCCAGCGTACGGACCAGATTGGTTCCGTGAGTGGCATCATAACGCACCAGGGCGCCCAGGGTTTCATCGTAGAATCGCTTGAGCTCAGCGCGGGCACGGATGCCCGTGAGCAAGCGATAGAGGCCGAGCTCCTCATAGTAATATGGGCTCACCCTCCCCTCGATGCGCTGGCCAAGATTACAGGCATCGAGGGCCTGGCATACGGCGGAGCGCAGGCCTGCCACGTCTTTGACGACGCGACTGATGCCGGCGTGGCACTGAGGATAGTTGTGGATCGATTCCTGCAGCCAACTGCGTATCCGTGTTTCGGAAGCTGATACGCCTAACGAGCAAAAGGCTAGGATGTGGCGGCGATAGGTGGCGGAGATGATGGTGATGTGGTTGCGTTCACCGGCCCATTCCATGTCGCGTAGCAGGCTCTGGCAGGCCGTGTCCTCTGCGCGACCCAAGGCCAGGGCGATCACCATATGGCGCCGCTCCGGAGCCAGCCCATAGTCTAGCCGCGCAAAACGAGCCGCGATGGCATCGTCCGTCTGGCTATCGTCCAGTAGCAGCTCCACCAGCTCGGCGCCGAGGCGCTCCTCGGTCTCCTGGCGGGTGTTCCTTTGCAGCATCTCGATACCGCAGATCTCGGCTGCCTGGCGCGCATAGACCATGTCGAGAGGATCGTGGCGTGATGCTCGCCGGCGCAAGAGCAACAAGCCGAGTGACTTGCTGGCCACCGTGATGGACAGGGTGGTGTCGATAGCGTCCTCGGGCAAATCCTCTCCTACCTGGCCCAGGGAGCAGCCCCCCATATCGCGAACCGACACCACGCTCTCGGTCAGGCGGGCTAGTTCGGTCAATACGGCGGCCATGCCGCCCCTGTTGAACACCTGCTGGAGGTGCTGCCGCGCCTCGGCCTCTCGTCGGGCCATCTGGGCTTCCCGGTCGACCAGTGTACGCAAGATGGAGCGTTCTATTTCATGCAAATCCCAAGCGACGGCTGAGCTTCCCGCCAGCCCCTCCTCAGTCGGTTGGGCGCTTTCTGGGAGGAGCAACACGGGAAGGGCCAACACGTCGGCCAAGGCAGCATCCTCGGGGGAGATGCGACTATCCACGATGAGCGCGGCCGCTCGGGCGCGATGGAGCTCATTGAGTAGGTGGGCCGGGGTGATCGTGCTATCCAGGCGGCGGGCCAGTTCCAGACGCGCCAAAGCAACGTAGCCCTGGTCCAGTGGGCCAAACAGCGGGAAAGAAGCGCGCAACGACGCAACCCACTCCACAGGATGGCCCAACCCCTCCTTGCCGCCGAGAAGGATGGTGCCGGGGGGCAGGGCCAGTTGCCAAATGTCCATGACCGTGATTCGCGATTCGGGAGACATCATGCCTCCCTTGGAGATGGCGGGACTACCAGGTCCTCTGTTGGTGCTGAGTGACGCCAATGCTCTTGCAGGCTCATCACGCGCAGTTCGCCCTGTCGCATGGCCCTTATAGCCTGGGTGGCGGCCTGTGCTGCCGACAGCGTGGTCAGCATCGGCACGCCATGGGCGATGGCCACCTGCCGCAGGACATGCTCATCGCCAAAGGATCGCCCGCCCCACGGCGTGTTGATGATCAGTTGAATATCGCCGTTGATGATC
>CAYQDH010000475.1:0-632 GCA_964416075.1 uncultured Anaerolineales bacterium
ATGTGTTCATGGTGGGCGCTTTTGCCAGCTTTTACGCCATCAGTGAGTATCAATGGGGCTTTGTGCCCGCCATCCTGCTGGCCATGATCGTGTGCACCGTCCTGAACGTGGTCATCGAGCGGGTGGCCTACAAGCCCCTGCGCAACGCGCCGCGCATCGCCGCCCTCATCACCGCCATCGGCGTCTCCTTCTTTCTCGAATATTTCACGGCCCTGAAATTCGTCTTTGGCGCCGACTATATCACCTATCAGAGGCCGTTTGAGGTTATCATCTGGAATGTGGGGGGCGTGCTGATCAGCAACATCACCGTGATCATCGCTGCCCTCACGATCCTGATGCTGGTGGTCCTGCAATTCGTCATCAACAAGACCAAGATCGGCAAGGCCATGCGCGCCACGGCCTTTGACAAGCCCACCGCCCGCCTGATGGGGATCAACGTGGACCTGGTCATCACATTCACCTTTGCCGTAGGCGCCGCGCTGGCGGGCGCGGGTGGCGTGCTCTATGCCATCGCCTTTCCGCAGATCTGGACTTTTATGGGCATCATGCCCGGGCTGAAGGCTTTTACGGCCGCCGTGCTGGGCGGCATCGGCAACATCTTTGGCGCCGTGATCGGCTCGCTGTTGATGGGC
>CAYQDH010000475.1:642-4381 GCA_964416075.1 uncultured Anaerolineales bacterium
CGAGAGCGAGGTGCTCTTGGTGAGCTTTGTCCCCGCCGGCTCGCGCATGCGCGATCTGCTGGCCTTTTTCCTACTAATCATTGTCTTCCTGGTCAAGCCCACCGGTATCATGGGTGAGCCGATCATCGAGAAGGTCTAGGAGGACTAGAACCGATGACCAAGAGAACACTGCGCAACTCCTGGATCCCTACCGCACTCGTGGCCGTAGCCGTCTACTATGCCGTTAGCCTGGCCAAGAGCCAGGGGCTGATCTCCGATTACTGGTACCAGGTGATCCAGTTCGCCGGGTTGACCGCCGTGTCGGCCCTGGGCCTGAACCTGATCTACGGTTTCAACGGGCAATTCTCCCTGGGACACATCGGCTTCTATGCCATCGGCGCTTACGGCTCTGCCCTCATCACCAAGGACTTTACCAGCAAGTGGAGCGGCTCGCAGTTTGGCGCCCTGTCCTGGATCATCGCCGGCCAGATCGGGATCATCGTCTTCCTCCTAGTCCTGAACCGCCTGCCCATCGCCTCGTTGCGCGAACGGCTGCGCGCCGCCCTGGCCCCCTATCTCAAGCCCCACGAATCGTGGGTGTTCGTGGCGCTGCTGTCGATCGCGCTGTTTGCCCTGGCTATCGCCGCGGGCGTGGTGGCGGTTCTGATCCTGCAACGCGTCTTCAGCCCCCTGCTGAACGCCACCCTGGCCAAGCTGCCGGAGGCTGTGGCCCAACCCATCGTGTTCGCGCTGGCCCTCATCATGGGCGGCACCATGGCGGCCATCCTGGCGTACCTGGTGGGCCTGCCGCTGTTGCGCCTGAGCTCCGACTATTTCGGCATCGCCACACTCGGCCTCGCTGTGATGGTCTACACTGCCCTGCAGAATTCGGACCAGGTCATCGCCACGATGAAGGGCGCCCGGGGGATGGTGGGCATCCCGCGATGGAGCACCTGGGGTTGGGTGTTGGGCGTGCTGGTGGTGATCTTGGTCATCATGCGCAACCTCGTCTATTCCAGCCACGGGCGGGCCATCATCTCTGTACGCGAGGACGAGATCGCCTCTCGGGCCATGGGCAACGATGTGGCCGAGCTCAAGGCGGTGGCTTTTGCCGCGGGCGGCCTGTTTGCCGGAGTGGCCGGCGGGCTCTATGCGCACCTCTATGGCTTTCTGCACCCCAGCACCTTTAACGTGGTCAAGGGCTTTGATCCGCTGATCATCATCGTCCTGGGAGGACTGGGCAGTATGACGGGCACCGTGCTCGGAGCGCTCATCTTTGCCCTGGTCATCGAAGGCCTGCGTGTCGTGCTGCCGCAGGGCTTTGAGGACTGGCGATTCGTCGTCTATCCCATCCTGCTGCTGTTGATCATGTTGCTGCGCCAAAGAGGGCTCCTGGGAACCACCGAGTGGGGTTGGTTGCGCGCACCCATTCCCCCCTTGCGAGAGATCCCTCTGCCCGATCGTTCCATACCGGGAGCCTCGGCCGCGGCCAACACGGCTGCCCACCAAGAGGAGGTCGCCTGATATGGCCACACCATCCTACGCTCCCGACCAACCCGCGCTCTTGGATATCCGGGACCTGGCCAAGCAATTCGGCGGCCTGCGCGCCGTGAGCGATTTCACCATGTCGGTGCCCCAGGGCGGCCTCTATGGCCTGATTGGGCCCAACGGTGCGGGCAAGACCACGGTCTTTAACGTCGTCACGGGCCTCTACGATGCAACCGAGGGGCATATCTACCTGGCAGGAGAGGACCTGGTGGGCCTGCCTCCGCACAAAATCACCATGAAAGGTGTGGCGCGCACCTTCCAGAATATCCGTCTCTTCCAGAACCTCACCGTGCTGGACAATGTGCGCATCGCCTACCACATGCACGCCGGCTATGGGCTGTTAGAGTCGATCACTCGCGTCGGTCGCTTTGGGCGGCGCGAGCGCCTGCTCACCGAGCAGGCCCAGGACTTTTTGGCCGTGTTCAACCTGCAAGATCGCCAGCAAGAGATCGCCAGGAACTTGCCCTATGGCGAGCAGCGCCGCCTGGAGATCGCCCGCGCCCTGGCCGCCCAGCCCCGGCTTTTGCTGCTGGATGAGCCCGCCGCCGGGATGAACCCCACCGAGACCGGCAACCTGATGGAGTTGATCCACTTTGTGCGCGACCGTTTCAAGCTGACCATCCTCTTGATCGAACACCAGATGCGCGTGGTCATGGGCATCTGCGAATGGATCACCGTGATGGACTTTGGCCAGGTGATCGCCCGGGGCACCGCCCGCGACGTGCAATCGGATAGCAGGGTCATCGAGGCCTACCTGGGCAAGAGAATGGGAAGGGGGCTGTAGGCCATGCTGTTGGACGTTCAGGACCTTCACGTATCCTATGGGGCCATTCGCGCCCTGCAGGGTATCTCGTTTCACATCGACGAGGGCGAGATCGTCACCTTGATCGGGGCCAACGGCGCGGGCAAGAGCACTACCTTGCGCACGATCTCCGGCCTGTTACGGCCGGTGGGCGGGGATATCCTGTGGCGCAGCAAAAGCATCAGCAAGGTGCCCGCGGAAAAGATCGTCTCCCTGGGCATTTCTCAGGTGCCGGAGGGGCGCCAGATCTTTGCGCGCCTCACGGTGCGCGAGAACCTGGAGATGGGCGCTTTTAGCCGCAAAAACGCGCGCGAGATCGCCGATTCCATGGAGCGCGTTTTCGCCAGCTTCCCCCGCTTGAAGGAGCGCGTCGACCAACGTGGCGGCACCCTCTCCGGCGGCGAGCAGCAGATGCTGGCCATGGGTCGCGGGCTGATGTCTCGCCCCACGCTCCTTCTGCTCGACGAGCCCTCCATGGGCCTGGCGCCCATCCTGGTGGATGAGATCTTTAGCATCGTTCAGAGCATCAATGCCGAAGGCACCAGCATCCTGCTCGTCGAGCAGAACGCGGCGATGGCGCTCTCCGTGGCCAACCGCGGCTATGTGCTGGAGACGGGCCGTGTCGTGTTGGAGGGCACCGCAGCAGAAGTGCTGGCCAACCCCCAGGTGCGCGCGGCGTATCTCGGGGAATAGTTGACGGTTGACGGTTGACGGTTGACGGTGAACGGTAAACGGTTGGCGGTGAGCGGTAAACGGTTGTCGGTGAACGGTGAGCGGTTGTCGGTGAGCAGTAAACGGTCGTCAGTTAAGCAGCATGGTTTACTGCTCACCGTCCACAGTTCACTGCTCACCGTTCACCGCTCACCGTCCACAGTTCACTGCTCACCGTCCACTGCTCACCGTCCACAGTTCACCGCTCACCGTCCACAGTTCACTGCTCACGGTTCACTGCCAACCGTCCACAGTTCACTGCTCACGGTTCACTGCTCACCGTTCACTGCTATAGAGGGCAACAACTCTTATGGATGAAGTTACCTCCCCACTCGTAGGCCGGCCGCTCTCTTCGGGGGAGCGCCGCGACTGGCGTTTCATCTTGCTGCTCGTGGGCGCCGCGCTGCTGTTGGTTGGCTACGCCTTGCCACTGGTCAGCCATCGCATCACGGCGGCCAAGACCACCTTCAGTGGGGGTACGGTGCTGCAGAACGAGTTCCCCGTCCTGGTGTCGGGGCAGCACGCCGCCCAAGCCACCCATCCTCTCAACGAGGAGCTGGAAAAGGTCGAGATCACCGTGGCGCCGGTGAGCGAGCACGGCGCCTCCATCTATGCCTGGTTGGCGTACGCCCTGTCGCGCGCGCCGCGCCCGGTCAGTTTTTTGATCGCCTGGCTGGCGCCGCTCGTTGGCGCGCTGCT
>CAYQDH010000476.1:0-4367 GCA_964416075.1 uncultured Anaerolineales bacterium
GTTTACGCATCGAGTACTCGGCCTTTTTGCCCTTGTTCCACTGCTGCACTGGCCGGAGATAGCCCACAACACGAGAATATACTTCACAGGGCTGCTCGTCCTCACATTTAGGGCAGGTAAAATGCTCCCCGGCGAGATATCCATGCGATGGACACACACTGAAGGTCGGCGTCAGGGTAAAGTAGGGCAATCGGTAGTTCCGAGCCACGCTTCGAACCATCGCCTTGGTCGCGGCCACGGTCGGCAGGCGTTCACCCAGGAAAATGTGCATGACGGTGCCACCCGTATACCTGGTTTGTAGGTTATCCTGCCAATCAAGAGCTTCGAAAACATCGTCGGTCGCGTCGACGGGCAACTGCGTCGAGTTAGTGTAGTAGGGATCGGGGGCAGATGTGTCACCATTAGCTGTGATGATGTCGGGGTATGCTGACTTGTCCAACAGGGCAAAGCGATAGCTAGTGCCTTCTGCCGGTGTAGCTTCCAGATTGAAGAGCTGGCCCGTCTCCTCCTGGTAGGTCAGGAGTTGGCTACGCATAAAGTCCAGAACCCTTTCGGCAAAGGCTCTGCCGCGATCACTGCGTAGATCATCCCCCATAAAGTTCATCAGCGCTTCGTTCATGCCGTTCAGGCCGATGGTGTTAAAGTGGTTGGCCCAATAGGCATTGAACCGCATCTTGACGCCATCCAAGTAATGGCGCGAATAGGGATACAAACCGCCATCGGTGAAGCGTTCGAGGACGCGACGCTTGATGAGCAGGCTCTCCTTCGCGACATTCATGAGCTCAGACACGCGCCGGAGGAAATCCTCCTCGCTTGTGGCCAGATAGCCGATGCGCGCCAGATTCAGCGTCACCACACCAATGCTACCCGTAAGGGGATTCGCCCCAAAAAGCCCCCCTCCCCGGCTGCGCAATTCCTTGTTGGAAAGACGCAACCGACAGCACATCGAGCGCACGTCCTCGGGATTAAGATCCGAGTTCACAAAGTTAGCAAAGTAGGGGATGCCATATTTAGCCGTCATCTGCCAGACGGGATCGAGATTGGGGTTATCCCAATCGAAATCAGAGGTGATGTTATAGGTAGGGATAGGGAAGGTAAAGACACGGCCGCGCGCATCGCCCTCCAGCATCAACTCGGCGAACGTGCGGTTGAGCAGGTCCATCTCAGGCTGAAACTCGCTATACGTGGACATCTGCGGCTCGCCACCGATGATAACGTTCTCGTCGGCCAAGGTGCGCGGCACGGTAAGATCCATGGTCAGATTGGTGAAAGGGGTCTGAAAGCCCACACGTGTAGGCACGTTCATATTAAAGATAAACTCTTGCAACGCCTGGCGAACTTCGCGAGGCCCAAGCTTATCGTATCGGATAAAGGGCGCCAGATAGGTGTCGAAGCTGGAAAAAGCCACCGCACCCGCCGATTCGCCCTGTATGGTATAGAAAAAGTTGACAACCTGCCCCAAAGCGGCGCGAAAGTGCTTGGGAGGCTTGCAGTCAATCTTCCCTGGCACACCACCGAACCCGCGCAATAGCAAGTCGCGCAGGTCCCAGCCACAGCAGTAAACCGCCAGGATATAGAGATCGTGAATATGGATATCACCATTCGTATGTGCATCGCGAATGTGCTTGGGATAGAGGCGATTGAGCCAGTAAGCGCTGTTCACCGCGGAGAAGATATGGTTATTGAGCCCCTGCAAGGAGAAGCTCATGTTGCTGTTCTCGTTCACCCGCCAGTCGAGATGCTCGAGGTAACCCTCAACAAGTTCGTTTGCATCGACCAGCGCGCGAATATCACGCAATTTGTTATGTAGATCACGGTACAGGATGAACGCCTTGGCCGTCTTGGCGTGTCCATGCTTGATAAGAGCGCGCTCCACGAGATCTTGGATGTCTTCCACCGATGGGATGACTGATTCGCCGTACCGCTCCTCGAGCATCATGACCACTTGGTCGGAGACAAAGATCGCGCGCTCACGGTCGTCACCTCCCACCGATTGGGCGGCCTTGAAGATGGCGTTCGTGATCTTGTCCTGATCGAAGGGCACGAGTCGCCCGTCACGCTTGCGTACGAGATTGATATTACCCTCTGGCATCACATACCTCCGAATACAAAATGTCTGGAATACCTTTACATGAAAACTCTAAGATAAGATCCACCAGTCACTATGCACAGAGAAGAAAAACAAAACTCTGTCATCACCAAGTACATACCTTGCTTGCCGAACCGTGGAGTTGCCTGATATAGGTCCGAGCGCTGGAGGGTAGAAACGATAAGCCTGACTGAGAGGCGGTAAGAGCGGGTGCCGCCGAGTAGAGCACTAGGATCACGATGCTCTCGTTCAGACACTACTATTATAGCGCAGATCGCGAATTTTGGCAAGAGTTCTTGCGTAAAGATTCCGTACTTTCGCTGAAACATACTACATATAGTAGGTATCACGATTCATGCTACTACTCATGGCATTATGACGAGTCGGCTTTTTCCGAGGATGACCTGAACATTTGTCCTAATTCATACAAAATGCAACAAATCTTGCACAGAGTATATGAAGAAGATCAGCCATTTTCCCTACCCAGCAGAAGACGATGGCCATCCGATGATCCGATACCGAAAACGGTCTTGACGTACGGGCACAACGACTTATAATGCCTCTAATGATAAAGAGACTCTTGGATTCCGTGGCTAGAGCCAAACTAGCTCCTTGGCAGCGCAACCTCTGGGCAATTGTTGTGGTCGAGGTTCTCGCAATCCTCGCCTTTCAGGCTGGGTTCATCCTGATCCCGTACTATATCCAGGAGATGGGGATTACGGATGTCAAAGAGGTAGCCGCATGGACGGGTGCATACCAGTCCGTGGGGGCTATTGGCTTTGCAGTCTCCACACCTCTCTGGGGCATCCTAGGAGACCGACATGGGCGCAAGCTGATGCTTCTAAGGGCCATGATCGCTACGACCGTGGTGCTAGGCCTCACGGGACTGGTGGGCAACCCAGTTCAATTGTTGGCGGTGCGGGCCTTGCAGGGCTTTTTCACGGGCACTCCCGCAGCAGCCTCAGCACTTGTGGCCACCGGCACGCCCAAGGAGCGCATAGCCTTTGCCCTTGGGATGGTTCAGACGGCGCTCTTTGTTGGTACTTCTCTTGGCCCCATGATGGGTGGTTATATCGCTGATGCCTATGGTTATCGAGCCGTGTTTTACGCTTCTTCACTCATCGTCTTTGTGTGCGTCTTCCTGGTTCTATTTCTTGTGGGAGAGCCCGCCGAGAGTGCAGCCGTAGCTGCTCGTGCAAGGATGGAGTCTCCGCTATCGGCGTTCAAGAACATCGTCTCGGTACGTAGCGTCGCCCTTCTGATTACTTTCACTTTGGTGGTGAATCTCACCTTTGGCATGGTCGGGCCAGTACTACCCCTTTTCATCCAGCAACTGGTTACAAACCCTGAGAGACTGGCCTCCACAGCGGGCACGATCTCGGGCGTGGCTGCCTTTAGCGCTGCGCTGGCGGCCTTGGTGATCGGTCGCCTCAGCGATGCGATCGGGCACCGCAAGGTATTGTTGATATGCGGAGCTGGTATAGGGCTGACCTACATTCCGCAAGCGTTTGCACACTCTGCCCTGGCCCTGGGTACGGCGCGCACCATGCAGGGTCTCTTCCAAGGTGGAATCTCCCCTAGCTCCAGCGCCCTACTGGTGAACCGAGCGTCAAAGGAGAGAATCGGTGCGGCACTAGGCCTAAGCACCAGCGCCAGTGGCGTGGGGTTCGCGATCGGGCCGATCCTCGGCGCAGCCCTACTTGCCCTTACATCCGCTCGCGTTGTGTTTCTCGTCGCTGGAGCAGCGTTTCTGGTGATGACCTTTGCGCTGGGAGCGCTCGATCGGGAACCGACAAAGCAAAGGGCAGTACAGGCGGGCGCAACTGAGCTACCCATCGATAGCTAACACAGACGGTCTTGGGAGGTGTTTCATGGCGTTGAAAATTGGCGTCTTTGCTGACAACTTGGGGCTGGGGGTTCGTGAGGGCATCCGCAAGGCAGCGGAAATCGGCGCAGATGGCATCCAGGTCTATACCACGCGAGGAGAGATGTTGCCGGAGAACCTAGGGCCGGCTCAGCGCAGTGAGCTGCGAGCCTTTATCGCGGATCTAGGACTTGTCCTCAGCGCCACATGTAGTGACTTTGGCCATGGCCTGGTGGATGAAGCGCACAACCGCATCCTGCTGCCTCAGATCAAAGCCAACATCGACCTGGCTGTGGATCTGGGCACGCCAATCATCACCACGCACATCGGTCGGGTGCCGGACGATCGGGCCAATCCCGTCTGGGGAATCCTCGCCAGGGCGCTGAATGATATCGGGGCCTACGCCGAACAGCG
>CAYQDH010000477.1:0-4360 GCA_964416075.1 uncultured Anaerolineales bacterium
GATGTGCGAGAGATTCTGGACATCCTGATCGCTGCTGGGATCCAAGGCTTCCAAGGATTTCAGTCTGAGCTCGGTGTGACCCTGGAGCATGTCATCCAAAAGCGCACGTGCGAGGGCCAGGGGCTGATCATCTACGGTCCGCTCGCCGTGACCTCGGAACTGATATTCTGGAAACCGCGCCAAGTGCGCGCCCGCATTCGTGAAGCGATCCAGATATGCCAGGGCAACGCGCACCTGGTGGTGCTGACCTCCAGCACCATGTGCCCCGATGTGCCCCTGGAAAATATACGCGCCATGTATGAGGCGGTGTTGGAGTATGCCTGAGATGACCTACATGACCCATCGTCAACGTATCCAGAGTACGATTGCCCACCAGCAGCCCGACCGCGTGGCCCTGGGCGCCTACAGCATGACCGACGTGTGCTATCGAAACCTGCGCCAGTACCTCGGTCTCCAACCCCTGCCCATGCAATATTCCGGAGACATATCCGATGTGGTAACGCCTCACGAGGACGTGATGCAGCATTTCGACCTGGACACACGCGACGTGACCTTTACCACCGACACTCCCCGGCCCTCTACCTGGGAGAGCGACGAGTACTATGAGGATAGCCTGGGGGTGGGCTATCGCAAGCACGGCGCTTTTTACTATTTCGCCGTCAAGCATCCCCTCGCCGGGGAGCGCACGGTGGCCGATGTGCAGAACTATCCCTGGCCCCAGCGCGACCGCGGCTCGCACGGCGCGCTCGTCGAAAGGCTACGTACCATGCGCGCCGAGTCCGATCATGCCCTGGTCATGGGCGTGGGCGGGACCATGTTCGCCACTGCCTGGTTCCTCTGCGGCGACGATTGGTTCATCGACCTGGCTACCAATGCCCCCTTTGTGGATGCCCTTATGGACAAGCTGCTGGAGCTGCAACTGGAGGGGACACAGAGCACCCTGGAGGCTATCGGGCCAGATGCCATCGATATCGCCATCTGTTCGGCGGATGACTTTGGCATGCAGTCCGGGCTTTTGCTCTCCCCGGAGCACTATCGCCGCTTCATCAAGCCGCGCCAGCGCGTCTTTTTCGATTACGTGCGCAGCCATTCGAATGCGGCCATCTTTCATCACTGTGATGGGGCGATTTATCCGTTGATTCCCGACCTAATCGACCTGGGTGTGGACATCCTCAACCCGGTGCAGGTGGAATGCGCGGGGATGGATGATACCGCCCGCTTGAAGCGCGAATTTGGGCGCGACCTCACCTTCTGGGGTGCGATCAACATCCAGCAAACCCTCACCTTTGGCAGCGTGCAGGAGGTGAAGGATGAGGTGCGCCGGCGCATGGACGACCTGGCGCCCGGCGGTGGGTTCATCCTCACGCATCGTTGGGCCTTGCGGCCCGAGGTGCCGCCCCAGAACATCTGCGCCATCTACGAGGTGGTCGCCGAATACGCCTAGCTCCGCAGACTGTACATTTTCAAGGGAGTTCCTATGACGATATTGGACACATTCAGCCCCCTGAGCGCGACAGTCGCCGAAGTGAAGAACAAGCTGCAGGCCTGGTGGGATTTCGAGGAGCAGGCCACCCCTTGTCTACTGATCTCGGGACGGGCCGAGGTCCAGCACCCAGTCCCTCCTGTCGGGGACCTGGAACGCTATTGGTACAACGTCGAGGAATTTGTCGAGCGGCGCCTCTTGTGGATGGCCAACCGCAGATACTATGGGGTGGCGATGCCCCATTTCTGGCCCGATTGGGGGGCCTCCACCTTCTCGGGCATGTTGGGTTGCCGCATGGATACGGTTTCCGAGGAGACCACTTGGGCGCAACCGTGCTGCGGGACGCTCGAGGATGTTCTGGAGGTCGACCTACAGCCGGAGAGCCGCTTCTACCGCACGGTGATGGCCGTCACCGCGCGCGCCACGGAGCTCTCTTCGGACCGCTTTTTCGTCGCCGTCTACCCCATCGTGGGCATCGCCGATATCCTGGCCACGCTCTACGGCACCGAGCCACTGCTCGTAGCCATGGCCGAGCAGCCTGTGGCCGTGACCGCAGCGATGCAGCATGTGACCAAACTATGGCTACGCACCTTTCCCCAGGTCCAGGATCTGATCCAGACATCGGGCAACCCGGGGACCATGAACTGGATGTCCATCTGGGCGCCGGGAACCTCCTGCTGCACGCAGGAGGATTTCTCGTACATGATCTCGGACGAGATGTTCCGCAGATACTGCCTCCCCCCCTTGCTGGAGGAGATCGACGCCTTTGAATATCCGATGTACCACCTGGACGGCGCTGGGGCGCTGAGCCACATGGACACGCTGCTGGGAATTGAAAAGCTGCGCGCCATCCAATGGGTGCCCGGCGCCGGACACGAAGAAGTGGCCCAGTGGTATGACCTGATCCGCCACATCGTCGCGGGAGGCAAATCGGTAGAGGTGTTCGCCCACCCAGACGAGATCGACGACCTGGTGCGCAACGTGGGGACGCGTGGGCTACTGATCAGCACCCATGTCGCGTCGCAGGAAGAGGCAGAGCGTCTACTGGAGAGGTATCCTCAGGACGCATAGGGGTGTCGGTCGAGAGAATGTGCCAATTCATTGTTAACATAAGACGGATCGGAAGAGAGATTGACAAGCGGCTAAGCTCATGATATTATGTCCGTGTAGGTATAAATAGCGCAACTGACCCGAGTCGGATTACCTTTTCGCTGCGCGGTTGTTTTTCGCCCGATGGGCCAGGAGTTGTGTGGCGATGTGCATCGAGGCGATCCCTCTCTTCTGCCTTGAACCCTGTCCCTCACGTGCGGCCGTTGGCCGCGATGCGCCGTATGTGGCACAACGTGGGTGTACGCCCAGTGCACCTCGTGTGTCCCACGGGAGGAGGTGATAGCCCTACACCCATCCTTCGCATGTGCATCAGTCCCATGGTGCGATCAGCTTAGCGACCATGGTTTGTGCATTCGTGCCGGATGGCCGCCATGCTCCTTAGCCGGTGGAGCGTTCTCCGGGCGGCAGTCTCGGATAGACCCATGGAGGAGGTACCCCGTGAAGACACACCGTATCTGGCGGACGATATGTCCGGCCTTGCTTCTGCTGCTGTTACTGGCAGCGGCCTGTGCACCCAAGGTCGTCCAAGTGACCACCATCGCGGAGAAGGAAAAGGTCGTCGAGAAGCAAGTCGAGAAGGAGGTGGAAAAAGTCGTGCAGGAAGCTGCCCCGGCGGGAGCGCCCAAGGCCGCAGCGGAGGCACCCGCTCAGGCTTCGGATAACATTCGACCCGGGGCGGCCCAGGCTTCGGCAGGCAGCGCCGTGCTGGCCTATCAGGTGGGGCGGATGATCATCAAGAACGGCGAGATGAACCTGTTAGTGGCAGACACAGACCAGGCCATCGACCAGATCACCGTCATCGCTGTGGAGAGCGGCGGCTACCTGATCAGCTCCGATGTGGTGCTGAGGGAGGAGTTCAAGTACGCTACCATCTCCCTGGGCGTGCCTGTGGAGCAGTTCGAGGAGGTGCAGCGACGAGTGCGCGCCATCGCGCTGCGGGTGCAGAAGGAGAGCGCCTCGGGCAAGGATGTGAGCGACGAGTATGTGGACCTGCAGTCGCGAGTGACGAACCTGGAGGCCACGGCAGCGCGCATCCGCGATTTCCTCAAACAGGCCAACACGGTCGAGGAATCGCTCAAGGTGAACGCCCAACTCAGTGACATCGAGGACCAGATCGAACAGGTCAAGGGGCGGATGAACTATCTGAAGGACCGCGCCGCTTACTCCACGCTGACGCTGACGCTGGAGCCGCAGCGGCCCACCCCCACGATCACACCAACGCCCACCATTACACCGACGCCGACAGTCACGCCCACCCCCACACGAGAGGTGTGGAAGCCCAGTGAGACCTATTCAGAAGCATCGCGCAGCCTGGGCCGTGCGGGGCGCGGATTGGGCGATGCGGTGATCTGGTTCGCAGTGACCTGGCTACCCTTCCTGATTGTGCCAGCTGTGATCATCTACTGGGTGGTGCGCCGTGACCGCAACCGGCGCCGGACCAATACGCTCCCTGCCGCACCGCCCCCGGCGCAGCCACCTGCCCCGTCGGGTGATACGGGAACACAGCCTGGGTGAGGCACACATAGTAGGTACGCCTCCCGCGGCGCCACATGGCGCCGCGGGCCGACAGGTGCAGCAGAGCAAGTTCTTGGCAAAGAGGCAGACGATGCGCCGTTGGCTGTGTTGCAGTTACCTCATCCTGGCCATGGGGTGGTGGAGGGGTTGCGACACTCTAGCCCCGCCCACGGTGGTCTATATCTCTCCAAGTCGGACACCATCCGTCGCGACGCCCCCTGTGGCAACGCCAACGCTAACGGCCGAGGTGTT
>CAYQDH010000478.1:0-4114 GCA_964416075.1 uncultured Anaerolineales bacterium
TGCTTCAGCTTGGCGAACCCCAGCTTGTGCCGTCGTCAGGCGCCCCTCGGCCTCGTTGACCTGAGACTGCGCCGCAGCAACATCCTCGTGGCGTGCAGGGCTCTTGATCTGCTGGAGCTGCAATTCAGCGATGTGTATCTCTTCTTCACCCTGCTGCACGGCAGCCTTGGCAGCATCGCAATCGCCAGCTGAACCACCGGAGATCTTGCGGCCACAGATGGCATCGCGTTGTCCCTGGGCGCCCCAAAGGGCGTTCTTGGCCACTTCGATGCGGCGTTCGGCGATGGCGATCTCCTCCCTGGTGGGGCCTCTCTTGACCCGTAGCAGGTTGGTGCGCGCGCTGTTCACCGCTGCCTCCGCACTGGTCACCTGTGTCTGCGCTACATCTACCGCAGCATGGGCAACTGCTATCTCCTCGCTCTGGGCGCCGACCTGAAGCTTGGCCAGGCCTGCTTCGGCCATCTTCTGGTTGGCCAGAGCCTCGGCCAGAGCGGCTTGCAGGGCCTGCCCATCCAGTTGCACCAGTAGCTGTCCGGCTTCTACATATTGCCCTTCGGCTGCCAGCACTTTGGTCACGATACCGGCCGTCGCCACGCTAAGGGCCACCTGTCGTACAGGGACTACTACGCCTTCGGCGGTCACTTGGTCACCCATCGTCGCAGGGGGCACCGTAGGTGTTGCCGTTGGTGCTTCCTTTGACTGGGCACTGATGGGTTTGATGTAGCCTCTTCCCCACAGAGCGCCCACGGCTAAAAGGGCCAAGACCACGATGCCGATAATCCACTTTTTCATCTCGGTTCTCCTCGTATGATATGTGGTGACGGTGCCTACTCGTAGGCCAGTACGTCGCGGATGGTCAGCCGCGAGGCATGGTGCGCGGGCAAAAAGCTCGCCACGGCAGCCAACGAGACCACGACGCCGAGCCAGATCAACACGCCACTTGGAGCGAAAAGATAGCTTATGGGTCCGCCAAAGAACGAGTACCCGATTGCAGTGCCGAAAACCTTACTGAAAGGGTAGGCTAATCCTGTCCCGATGGCCCAGCTGACCACACCGATCAGGACCCCTTCTGAGATCACGATGCGAGACACGGCTCCGTCCGAGGCTCCGATGGCGCGCATCACGCCAATCTCGCGAGTGCGCTCGAGGACGTTGATACTCATAGTGCCCATCAATCCGAGGCCGCCCACTACTGCTAGCAGCAGGGCCATCGCCAGGAGCAGCACGACGAGAAGCTGGAACTGGCCCTCGACGCGCTGTCGGACCTCTCCCATCGTTTCGCGCGCATTGACGCGCATCCCCGCGCTCTTGAATTGCTCTTCCACGGCTTCGGCGATTCTAGTCTGCGATGCCGGATCATGTTGTGCGGTGATAACTTGTACCGAACGAGCTCTCCCCACACTGGATACAAGGCTGGCATAGTAAGGAAAGTTGGTGTAGGCGATTGGACCGGTCATGATCGCTTTGACGATCCCGACAACTTGCCAAGGAGTCTCTCGCCCATCGATCATGAGCGTGATCTCGTCTCCCACTTTTATGTCGGTCTCCTCCTTGGTTACATCGGTGTTGATAACGACGGCATTCTCATCCTCCGGCACCAGCCAGCGTCCTTCAAGGATGACCGGGTTGAGCATCCTGGTGTTGGGTGGCAAGGCGATCATAAAGATGCCCTTGCTTTGCGTCTCGTCTTCGCGCACTCGGTTGGTGCCTGCGTTATTCCAGCACTCTACGGCAACCACACCGGGCACCTCGGAGGCTACCCTTTCGATCTGGCTCAGGCGGAAGAGCCTACCAAAGCTGAGTGAAAAGTCATAGTTCCAGTATGCGAGAGCGTCGTCCAATGTCTGCAGCATGGAGGCCCGCACGCTAAACACCCCGATAAAAATGGCTCCGCCGAGCACCAAAGTCGCCAGGGTAAGCGCCAGCCGGCCCTTGCGTCGGAATGTGTTGCGCAGCGACAGCAGCAGAGGTCGCGGCAAGCGGCGTATGCGCTCCAATAGACGATCCACAAGGCCTTTCCCATAGGCGTTCTTGCCTACGCCGAAGCTGCTTAGAGCCTCTCGGACGGTGACGCGGGTGCCAGCAAGGACTGGATACATGGCCGCCAGCATTGGCGCCATCAGGCCGATGGCGATTTGTAGGCCATACACACGTAGTGGCGGATTCCAGTCCACGACATCAAAGTTCATATAGTTGGCCATGTAAGCCACAAATTGCCGACTGACAACGGAGCCCAAAGGTACCGCCATGGCCAGCGCGATGATGGAGAAGACCAGAATCATCCCCAAGTAGAGAACGATCACCTGACTGCGACGTCCACCGATTGCCTTCATGACGCCAATATGGCGCACCTGCTGCATCAGTAGAGCGCTGATCATGTTGATGATCAGGAAGGCACTCAAACCGAGCACGAGAGTTCCCAACACCCCCAAGATGAGGGCGATGGATTGCAGGGTATCATCGGCTGGATGCTTGCCTGGCTGTGGGACATAGGTACTGTTCACCCACCGGCCTCCACGCTCTATCTTTCTCTTGACGGTCTCGGCCACGACCCGCACATGCTGAATGTCGTCCCCATGCTCCGCCGCAGTGATGTGCATCGCGGAGAAACTACGGGGGAATCCTAGCCACTCCATGGTGTCTAGCGTTATATAACCCATCGCGGTGAAACTGAGGTTGGATGGGAACTGGTTGAGGTCGTGCGCCGTTCCACCGATGCGCAATTCGTGCCATCGGCCATCCGGTGTCTCGATGACGAGCGTGTCGCCCACTTGGGCCTTGAGCAGGCCCATGGCGCTCCGTTCGATCAGCACCTCACGCTTCTTCGGTGGCCAGTCCCCCGAAATGGGATGGATCACATCGACTCGAATGTTAGCGTAATCCTCCGGCGCAAAGAGCTGCATGTTGCGCCACTGGTTGGGGCCCGTCTGCACGCGCACGTTCGCCTCGCTGCGCCCTTCGGCTTCGCCGACCTGGGGCATGCGAGCAATCGTGCTGGCAAACTCCTCATCAAAGGCGTCGCAATAGATCCACGCCCCAGAGGGATTAATCGCCTCATAGTTGGCCCGTAATTCTCGCATCATGACTGCTTGGGAGCTGCTGATCGTCCCCACGGCAAAGATCCCAATGGCAATAGACAAGATCACGAGTATGGACCGGGTCTTGTTGCACCACAGATCGCGCAGGATTTTGCGCCACCTTATACCTAACATAGCACGGCCTCCTCTTCCAGTACCGGGCAACGGACCGCCACTTGTTTCTGGAGCCGGTCTTCGTGGGCGATCTCGCCATCGGCCAGCGTGATCGTTCGCGTCACCCTTCTGGCCAGGTCACGATCATGGGTCACCATCAGGATGGTCTTGCCTCGGGCCACCAGATCCTCGAAGAGCTGGAACACCGCATCCGCCGTCTTCGAGTCCAAGTTGCCCGTGGGTTCGTCGGCTGCCAGGATAGGTGGGTCGTTAGCCAGGGCACGGGCGATAGCCACACGTTGCTGTTGCCCGCCCGACAAGGCCGACGGGAGCTTGAGTGCGTGGTCGGCCAATTCCATCTGCTCCAGGAGCTGCAGAGCGCGCTCTCGGCGTTCACGCCTGGCGTACATGCCGCAGAAATCCATGGGCAGAATGACGTTCTCCACCACGGTTAGCGTGGGCAGTAGTTGGAAGAACTGAAAGATGACGCCGATGGTCTTGCCTCGCCACACGGCCATTTGCCCTTCGCTCAGCTTATTGAGTAGCGTATTGTTGACAATCAGCTCACCTGAGGTGGGTCGGTCGATGCCGGTGATCATGTTGATCAGCGTGCTCTTGCCGCTGCCGGACGGGCCGACGATCGCGACAAATTCGCCCGCGTTAATCGACAGGTCGACGCCTTTCAGCACGCGCAAGGGGCCCGCTTTGGTCTTGTAGATTTTCTCGACATTTTCGAGCAGGATCACGGGGTCTTGATTGCCGTTTCCCATTGTTTCTTCTCCCAGCGCCACGACCGTGACGCAGTCTGTTCGTTTGCCTGAGGTACGAGACGGTTAACGCGGGCAGATCGTGGCTTAGTGCCGCGTGCCTTCGCGGATGGCGGAACGCGTGCGCAGCGCGCGTAGCTCTTGCGTGCGGCGCGC
>CAYQDH010000478.1:4124-4358 GCA_964416075.1 uncultured Anaerolineales bacterium
AGCTCGTAGACGCGCGGCACCGAATGCACTAGCTCGCGGTCGTGGGTGACAACAATCACCGTGGTGCCGTGCTCGGCCAGCTCGGCAAAGATGTTGAACACGTTGGACGCGCTCATGCGGTCGAGGTTGCCGGTCGGTTCGTCGCCGATGATCAGCGGCGGGTTGATCGCCAGCGCCCGCGCAATCGCCACGCGCTGCTGTTGCCCACCGGAAAGCATATCCGGCGTTTTGTAC
>CAYQDH010000479.1:0-4349 GCA_964416075.1 uncultured Anaerolineales bacterium
GTATCGCGATTTCGTGACTCAAGTGCGCGAGTTTGTGACACCGAACCCCGATCTAAAGTAGGGTGGTGGGTGGACGGAGCGGTCTGAATCGGAGAACCGCGCCCCAGAGCTTGAGGCGCGGTTCTCTAATTCGTCTCACAGAGCCTAGTCTTTCATGATCTGCTTCACCTGACGGCGGAGCCACCTGATCGTCGCTGGCTCGTAGCGGCGCACTAGAAGCACGGAGCAAGGGATCTGCGACGCGATCCGGTCGGTGAGGGAGCCAAAGAGGTCGGCCTGGATGGAGCGGGCCACCGCCGAGCCCATGATCACCAGGTCGTAACGGTTCGAGGCCAGCTCGGCAGCGATACCATCGGCCACGGTGCGAGAGCATAGCACCTTGGTCGCCATGTAGGGGGGCACCTCGCCCAGCTCGGTCTCCACCTGCTCGCGCAACAGCATGAGGTTATCGTGCAGATCCTCCGTCCCGGGCTCGCAGAAGCAGTGTAGCGCGGTGACCCTGGCGTGGGATCGCTCTCCCAGCTCCGCAGCCAGGCGCACAGCCAGGAGGGAATGGGTGCTTCCGCCCACGGGCACCAGAATACGGCGCAGCTCGGTGCCCCCACGGTTGAGAAGGACGGCCACGTTAGTTCGAGCGCGCTCCAGCACCTGGCTCACCGGATTCGCGGCCATAGTTTGGGCATTGAGAGGGCCGGGCCAGCCCATCAGGATGAGCTCATCGCGACCATAGTTGTCCACTTCCTGAAGGATCCCATCGGCAATGTTCTGAGCGGCGATGGTCTTGGAACGCACGGGGACGTTGTGTTGCGAAACCTCTTGCATGATGCGGCTGAACAGTACCCTCTGCTCGCGCCCCATGTGGCTGAGGAATCCGTGTACGACCGAAGGGAGCACCTGGCGCTTGACCAAGACCACGCCCAAGATAGTTACGCTGGTATCAGCCACTCGCTCGGCCAGGATGGCCGCCAGGTGAGCCAGTCCCTCGGCGGTGTGCGGGTTGGCCACCGGAACCAGGATGCGATCCCGATCGGATTCCATGGCCTTGAGCCCAGCGGAAGCCATCTGCGCGAGGGGCTTTCTGAGATAGTAAAAGAGTGCTAGAACGGCGAGGAGCGCGGTGCCAAAGGCCAGGGCTCTCCAAGCGGTGAAGAGCACGACCACGACGCAGGTGCCCGCGGCCAGGTAGGCGGTGACGGGGAAAAAGGGCACCCGAAATGGCCTGGGGAAATCGGGTCGTACCCGGCGTAGGCGGATCATAGCCAAGCTAGCCCAGAAAACGACAAAGAGATAACCCGAACTGGAGATGTAGCTCAGGAAATCCACCAGCCCGATCGCAGCCACCAGGGCCGCGATCGCCCCAATGACCAAGCAGGCCGCCCAAGGCGTGCGCAGTCGACCCAAGCGGGACATGAAGCGTGGCCACATGCCGTCGCGGCTCATGGTGAATGCTTCACGAGTGGCGGCGAGCGTCGATGTATTGACGCTGGTGAGGGTGGCGATGATCCCAGCCAGGCCCACCAGCGCTGGCCCATAGGTGGGCCAGAATCGGCCTGCCGCTTGCGCCAGGGCCGATTCGGAACCGGCCAATTCCTGCCAGGGGACAGTGCCCAGGGTGACCATCGTGATGGTGGTATACAAGAGGGTGATGATGGCCACGCTGACCAGGATGCTGCGCGGAATGTTGCGGTTCGGGTCGCGCACCTCCTCGGCATCATCGGCGATAATCTCAAAGCCCACATAGGCGTTAAAGATGAGGGCCATGGTAGCGAATAGGAAGCTGATATTCTGGATCGGGCTCTCGTGAATGAATAACTTGCCATCCGGGATGAACACTTCCCAGCGAAATCCCGATGGCCGGGTCAGGCCGAGGACAACATAGATGACCAAGCACAGGAGCAGCACGCCACCCAGCACGATCTGCACTTTGCCCACGCGGTTGATGCCCAGCAGGTTCAGCACCGTGAACAGCGCTATCGTGGCCACGGCGGTGGGCACGATGGGGATGGATGGGATGAATAGTTGCAACGAGTAGGCAAAGCCTACAGCGGACAGCGAGCAGTAGAATGCGCTGGAAAGGCAATCTAGGGATCCGACCAGGAAAGGAAGCAACCCGCTGCCGTAAGCCTCGTGGACATAGGTGAGGGCGCCGCCTGTTTCGGGGAACATCGTGGCCAACTCACAGTAGTTGAGGCCGATGCCCACACAAAGTAGCCCCACCAGCAGTAAGGCGATGACGGCCGCTGGCCCAGACATGCCGGCGACGTGTCCTGTGAGCACGAAAATCTCGGCGGCGATGGTGCCCGCCGTCCCCAGCATGAGGACTTCAGCGAAGGAGAGTTGTCGTTTTAGTTTTCTCTGACTCATGAGTCTCCGTGGCCTCTTTGTTTGCCGCCCGATCCATCCCCTAGCCCCGACAGCCCCCGCTTGGTTTGGCGGCGAATCCAGGAGATGGCTGCTGCTTGATGGCGCCGCGCCAGAAGGACCGAGCAGGTCAAATGTTCGGCGATTTGGTCCGTGAGAGCGCCAAAGAGTTTGGTGCGCGAGAGCCACTCGTCGGAGGCGCCGATGACCACCAGGTCGTAGGGCTGGCGTTGCGACTCTTTGATGACGCCAGGCAGCACGTCATCCGCAAAGACCAGGCGCGTACCCATGCGGGGGGGCACCTGGCCGAGGGCGTCCTCAATGATCTCGCGCAGGCGGCGCATGCGATCCTCCAATTCCTCCGGATCGTATTCCTCGCAGATGACCTGGATGACCGTCACCTGGGCTTGGCGCGGAAGGCCGATTTCGTAGGCCAGGCGGATGGCCAGGCGAGAATGGAATCCTCCGCCGACCGGCACCAGGATGCGCTGTATGTCGTCCATACCGCGGTTCAGAAACACCGCGACATTGGCGCGAGCCTTCTGCAGCACCACCTTGACGGGATGGGTGGCCAGTTGCTCGGGGTTGAGGGAGCCCGGCCAGCCCATGAGCACCAACTTGACGTTGCCGTCTACCTCCTCCAGGATTCCCTGGGCGATGCTCGGCGCAACGGACATCTGAGTATAGAGGGGCACATTTCGGAATCTTGCCTCATCTGAGATATGCTGCAGGACGGCCCTGCGGCGTACATTCAGCCGATCGAGAAGATGGTTGGTGATCTGCCTGGCCTGCGGCCCGGCTTGTGCCTGAGTTTGAGCCTGACGGATGACCGTCAGCATGCAGACGCTGCTGTCCTCGCTGGCCTCGGACAGAACAAAGGCCAGGCTGGCCAGGCCCTGTGCTGTCTGTGGGTTAGCCACGGGGATGACGATCCTGTCCTTGGTTGCTTCCATCGTCTTGGCCCGTTCTGACAATAGGCGGGTCACAGGGCGGTAGGTGAGGTAGAAAGCGGCGCAGGCAGCCAGGACGATCCCGCCAAAGAGCAAGGCCTGCAGGCTGGCAAAGGCGATCACCAGGATGCAGGTGAGCACGGCGATGATGGCTGTCAAAGGAAAGAATGGGGCGCGGAACGGCTGCGGTGCATTGGAATGCCGCTGGCGCAAGCGGATCATGGCCAGGTTGGACCAGAACAGCACAAACAGCAGGCCGGCGCTGGAGACATAGCTCAGGAAATCGACTCTGCCCACGGAGGCGACCAGGCAGGTGATCAGGCCGATGATCCAGCAAGCCCAATGAGGTGTGCGGAAGCGGCTCAATTGCGAGATGAAGCGGGGCCAGAGGCCAGTGCGAGACAGGCTGAGCGCCTCACGGGTGCCGCTCAGCAGCGCAACTCTGACCGAGGTGAGGGTGGCGATCATCCCCGCGATGCCCATCATGGGCACGCCCCAACCCGGCAGGAAGCGACTGACCACATCCGTCAGGGCGGTCTCGGACCCAGCGACCTGCTGCCAGGGCACGGTACCCAAGGTGACCAACGCCGTCAATACGTAGATGGCCATACAGAGGCTCACACTGATGAGGATGGCCAGGGGGATGTTGCGGCTGGGGTTCTCCGCTTCCTCGGCGTCGTGGGCGATGATCTCATAGCCGATGTAGGCGCAGTAAACCAGGGCGATGGTGTTCAGCGTCTTGCCGAAATTGGCGGGGAAGCCCTGGTGGACAAAGATCCCGCCCTGCACAAAGGTGGACCACTGGAACCCCCCCGGCAGCAGCAGTCCCCCGCCGATAAAGATGGCGAGGCAAGCGACCAGGATGCCGCCGAGCACCAGCTGCACATTGCCCACTTTGGTCACGTCAAAGATGTTCAACACCACAAAGATCATGATGACCACGATAGCGGTGGGCACGATGGGAACGCTAGGGATGAAGACCTGGAGGGAATAGGCAAAGCCCACCGCCGATAGGGCGGCGTAAAAGCTGCTGGAGAG
>CAYQDH010000480.1:0-4347 GCA_964416075.1 uncultured Anaerolineales bacterium
CCAGCGGCGGCTATGCCGCACTGATCCTGGCACAGACGGAGGAACTAGGCCGTCTCTACGAGGTCGATGGTCTATGGTACGATATCTGTAACACCTATCCCGTCTGCTACTGCGAGACCTGCCGCCGTGGCATGAGCGCTCAAGGCGTCAACCCAGCCGATGAAAAAGCTGTCTTTCACTACAATGTGGCCAAGTGGAAGCAGTTCCAGGCCGCGTGCGAGCGGATTCTGCACAGCCGGCATCCCCGTGCGGCGCTGTTTTTTAACGGCACCACCAAGCTGAACACCCCTAACCACAACGAAGCCTTTCGAATGTACGAGTTCAACACCCAACACGACCTTGAGGACCTGCCCACCACATGGGGCGGCTATGACAAGTTGCCCCTGCGCAGCAAGTACTTTCACAATACGGCTCGGCCACTGGTGGCCATGAGCGGCAAGTTCCATACCACGTGGGGCGAGTTCGGCGGCTTCAAGCATCCAGCAGCCATTCGCTACGAAGCCGCAGCGATGGTCTCTTTCGGCGTGGCCTGCAATTTTGGCGACCAGCTCCACCCAGCGGGAGAGATGGACCTGGAAACGTATCGCCGCATCGGCGAGGCCTATGCCTACGTGGAGCAGATCGAGGCCTATGGCGTAGGCGGGGTACCTGCGGCCAACTTGGGCCTGTGGCGCAGCGGCAACGAGCCCGACGACGAGGGCGTGGCGCTCATGCTGTTGGAAACGCAAACCGATTTCGTGGTCGTGGATCCACAGACCGACGCCCTGGCTTGCGCGGCGATCATCCTCACCGGCGCCCCCTGCCTGTCGGAGGAACAGGCTGGTAAGCTGAACCGCTATGTTGCCGAGGGCGGCAGCCTGCTGGTGCTGGCCCAGAGTGGCATGGATCCCTCGGGTCAACGCATGATATTGAATGTGGGCGCCGACTATGTGGGGCCGCCCGAGTACGATGTGGATTATCTCGTCCCGGGCGAAGCGCTGGGGCCGGGACTGGTAACCAGCCCCTTCCTGAACTATGAAGCAGCGCTCCGCGTGCGAGCACATGCGGGCAGTGAGGTGCTCGCAACCATCCGCGAGCCCTACTTTAGCCGCACATATGGCCACTATTGTTCGCATCAGAACACACCCTATCGCCTGGAGGAAGCGGCTCATCCCGGAGCGCTGCGCGTGCGGAACATCGTTTACCTGCCCCATGACCTGGGACGGCTGTACCATGCCCATGGCGCACGCTTGCACCGGGACCTCTTCTCACGAGCCCTGCGGCTCATCTACAAACAGCCGATGATCGAGACGCAGATGCCCAGCGCCGGGCGCATCAGCCTGTTGCACCAGCCCGAGGAACGGCGTTACGTGGCTCACCTGCTCTACGCTCCGCCGATGCAGCGCGGCCGCTGCCTAGTGATCGAGGACCTGGTGCCGCTCTACAACGTGCCTCTCGCGGTACGGCTGCCCCAGCCCATCCGTCGCGCTTATCTGGTCCCCGGCGGAGGGGAGATCTCTCTACATGCCCAGGCGGGGGCGCTGCACATGGTGGTGCCGGTGGTACAATGCCATCAGGCCGTGGCTTTCGAATACTAGAGACATCGATTGCACGGCGAGATAGGCCAGGGAGGGGAGAGGGAAACACGCGAGGCGAAAGAGCACAGCGCGTTCTGCGTTACCTGTAGATCGGTGACACAGGGAGCTTGGCCGCTAGGGACGAGCCGTACGTGGGGATGCTCTTTTCGCCACCGATAAGATTAGAGCCTTCCATGTTCACTTTGCAGGCGCCCCACATCGAATCAACCTTCCAGCAGGGTCACGCCATAGTGGCGCACAGTGGCAAGTAGGAGTAGGACGCATGGGTCTTTACATTGGGCTTGACATGGGCACCACCACCTTGAGCGCGGTGCTCCTGGATACGAGGACAGGAGAACTTGCGACCCTCACCCTGCCACACGAGGCCGATGTTACAACACCCCAAAATAGGACGCTCGGGCGCGCCGAGCTGGACCTGGGCAGGGTGCAGGAACTGGCTACCCATGCCCTGGCTCAGGTCGTGGCTCGGAGCAGATGCGGCGCGCAGGAGATCAGTGGCCTGGGGATCACCGGGCAGATGCACGGCCTAGGATTCCTGGATGTGCATGGCTGTCCGCTCGGTCCAGCGATCACCTGGCAGGACCAGCGAGCCACAGAGGCGATCCCCGGCACGGCTGAGACGTATCTCGATCGTTTCCTATCCCAGGCTGGCGGTCCCGACGCTTTGCACAACACGGGTTGCCAGCCCGCGACGGGCTACTTCGGTCCCACACTCTATTGGCTCAAGCTCAATGAACGCCTACCCCAGGCTAGAGCAACCGCTTGCCTAATTCCCGATGCGGTAGTAGCTCATCTCACCGGCCTGCCCCCTTGTACGGACCCCACCGACGGAGGGAGCACGGGGCTCTTTGACGTCGTGGACCGGCGTTGGGATGAGGCGCTCATTCAGCGATTGGACCTCCCACTGGCGCTCTTCCCAAGGGTATGCCGCACGGGCGATGTGGCCGGGGCTCTGCGCTCCGATCTGGCCCAGATCACCGGCCTGCGTCCAGGAACGCCGGTGATGGTGGCTCTGGGCGATAACCAGGCGAGCTACCTGGGCAGCACCCGAGACCCGGCGGGGAGCCTGCTGATCAACGTGGGCACAGGCTCGCAGATATCGGGACTGATGGATCACTTCCAGCGCGTGCCCGGGCTGGATACACGAGCGTACCTCGGGCCAAGTTTTCTGCTGGTGGGAGCGGCGCTTTACGGGGGAACCTCCTACGCCTTGTTGCGCGATTTCTTTCGACAAGTGCTCGCGCTTGGCTGCACACCAGACAAGATGGATGAACAGACCCTCTACGAGACGATGAACACCCTGGCCGCCACGGCGCCCCCTGGCGCCGACGGAGTACGCTGTGTGCCTACCTTCACCGGCACACGCATTGACCCGATGGCCAGGGGCGCTTTCACCGGGCTTACGCCCCAGAACTTGACGCCAGGGCACCTGGTACGCGCCCTTTTGGAAGGCATGGCGGAGGGATTTCAAGGGGTGTATGCGCGGATGCTCCCTTATATGGGGGAAAAGGGTACGCTCGTGGGTTCGGGGAACGCTTTGCGACGCAACACACTGTTTTCCCGCATCCTGGCCAACAGCCTATCTCTGCCGTTGCATATTCCCGCACACCGGGAGGAAGCGGCCATGGGTGCGGCCTTGCTGGCCGCCGTAGGCACTGGGGAACTGCCAAGTCTCGCTGCCGCAGCCCACCTGATCCGTTACGCGGCTGCCTCTTGATCGACGGGGCCAGGTTGGTAGATGAATATTCACAGCTTGTACCTGGACACAAGGAGCTGACCATGGCGATGACCTCTCGCGAGCGCATTGGCGCGGCGCTTGGACATAGCACGCCCGACCGCACGCCCATGTTCGAATACGTTCTCCTCTCACCGCTCGCCGATGTGCTGCTAGGGCGCACCTACGCGGGCGACCCGGATAACTGGCCCTCGTTGCTGGCGGAAAAAGACTGGCAGAGTGCCGTCCGTCAGAACGCCATCGACCGTGTGGAGCTGGCAGAGCGGCTAGGCAACGACATGATCTATGCCATCCCCAACCCTCCACCCCCCGGCCAAGAGCCTACTCCCTGGCAGCCCACGGCGGAGGACCCCGTCGAGCGCTTGCAGCAGCGCAACCAGCACGCCGCCGAGGCCTCCCCGGCCCCGCCCGACAATACCATGCTTGTCTATGTCTATATGCAAGAGGAGATGACTCGCCGGGGCCTGGACCTGCCCTTGCTGGCTCCCGCTTATGCTCACGGGGTGTGGACGGATGTGGATCTCATGCAGACCATGCTCCTGGCTCCCGAAGTAGCCCACGAGCATTTTCGCCTGGCCACCCAGCGCTCGCTGGCCATGGTGGAGAAATGTGAGGCCTTGGGGATCGAGCAAATTGGCGTGGGAGGTGATTTCGCAGGCACCGTGCCCATCATCTCTCCACGGCTTTATCGCGAGTTCATCGTCCCCGAGGTGCGCGCAGTCGCGCGCGCGGTGCACCACAGCGGTCGCTGGGCTGTGAATGCCAGCGACGGCAACCTTTGGTCGGTGATCGAAGACTTTCTCTTTGGCTGCGAGGTGGATGCTTATCTGGAGATCGATCTCTTTGCCGGGATGGACCTGCGCACCCTGAAAGAGCGCTATGGCCAGCGCATCACGCTCTACGGCAACATGGATTGCGGCAACCTGCTCAGCTTTGGCTCGACGGAGGACGTGCGTCGTGAGACCATCCGCTGCCTGGAGGCCGGATGGGGCGATGGCGGGCATGTCTTTTGCGCCAGTAACGCCATCACCGCCA
>CAYQDH010000481.1:0-4346 GCA_964416075.1 uncultured Anaerolineales bacterium
GGAAAGCACTAGCGCGACGACCAGAAAAAACAACCCACACACTCGACCCAGAAGCTTCTGATGCCCTTTCATATTTCACCTCTCACTTTTTACCAGGGAAAGCAGTTTGGTTATTGGGCCGTTCAATCGGCCGTTTCAACTACTAGCTTACCACGGGGAGGGTATGGTTGTCGCCATACGTAGGTATGGTCGAGGTATGGGTCTGGGGGCAGAGGCCACAGGGGGATTGTCGCTCCGGCTAGGATAACAGGCCCAAGGCCCTGGCTTTTTGTACGGCCTGTAGGCGACTCTCCACGGCAAGCTTGCCATAGATATTGCTGGTGTGCCACTTGATGGTGGGCAGGGAGAGATGCAGCCGCCCGGCCACCTCGCGATTCGATAGGCCCTCGGAGATGAGTTGCAGCACCTCTAGCTCGCGATCACTAAGGGGCTCTATGAGATTCTCGGGCGGGGCGCCTTGCTCCGCATTCGTGGATCCTTGAACTCCCTTGCGTTTGCCGGCGCTAGTGGCCTGTTCCAAGCATGCTTCCATCCCTTCCAAGGGGGCGCCTTCCAAAAGTTGCGTGATGCCCTGGTAGAGACAGAGCCCGGGATGCGAAGCGGTCAGCTGCTTGGGCAGGGCATCGATCCAGTCGCGCAAGCGACTCATCTCGTTCTGCGCGACCATCGCCTCTCCTATATCCTCGATGAGACGCGCCGCCCTAGTCCAGTCCTGGCTCAGCAGGGCATGACGGATGGCCGTAGGGATGAGGCGTTGCTCCTCGTACCACACGCTGGCGCGTTGGTGCAAGATGGGCACGATCCCCGGATCTGTCGCCGTGAGTAGCTGCCGTAGCAGGTCGGAAAAGAGGCTATGGTAACGATACCAGTGGCGATGATTGTCGAGGGCAACTATAAACAGGTTGGCGCGCTCAAGGGCGTCGAGCATGGACTGGCTGTCGTGGCTGTCCGTCACGGCGTCGCAGAGGGAGGCCGTAAAGGCCTCCATGATCGACGTCTGGAACAGAAATCGTTTTACAGCGTCCGGTTGCCGCTGCAGGACTTCTTCCATGAGATAGTCCGTGATGTGGCGGTCACTGCCGCCAAAGGCGCGCACAAAATCCGATGTCTGTTCGCTCGATAGCCCGGGCGATTGCAGGGCGATGGCCGCCATCTGCAATCCGGCGATCCATCCCTCGGTACGCGAATCGAGGATGGCGACGTCGTCGGTAGCGAGCACCAGACCCAACATGCCATTCAGAAAGGCGATCGTCTCGTCCTCCGTGAAGCGAAGATCGGCCTGGCGCAGCTCGGTGATCTGTCCCTGGCTGCGCAGGCGGGCCAGGGGGATGGGTGGGTCGGCGCGGGTAATGATGACCAGGTGTAGCTGCGGTGGCATGTGCTCTAGTAGGAACGAGAGGCCACTATGGACCTGTGCCGAATGGATGGCGTCATAATCATCCAGGACGATGACCACCGCCTGGGGCGAGACGCTGATCTGGTTTAACAGTTCAGCCAGGACCTCGGTCATCGAGGGTGTTTCGTGGGGCCCCGTACGCGCGATCGCCGGCTGCTCGATTGCGCTATCGACGCTCTGCAATGCACTAGTGAGATAGGCAAGGAAGCAAGAGGGGTCGTTGTCGTCTCTATCCAGCGACACCCAACCCACCGGCCTACCACAATCGGGGATCCATTGCTGGACGATCGTGGTCTTGCCAAAACCGGGGGGTGCTGAGATGAGCGTCAACTTGCGCCCCAGGCCAAGCCCCTCGTTCAAGCGTTGGATTAGCCGAGGGCGGGCCACCAGGGTAGGGTGCCGCATGGGCATCGATAGCTTGGTTCTTAGAAGCGGTATACTCATCGCACTGCTCGATCACCGCGTGAAGGTAGGTGTTGGGCCACGAGAAAGAGGATGTGAGCGGGCTGAATAGAAGTGAAGCGCGGTGTCCAGAATTTGAGAACAAGAGACCTGATAAGTATACCATAGTCTACACCAAGATCAAGTGCGCTGGATACGGCAAACGGAGTCCAAACTTTTGCGAAACCGTCCCGCGGGCTGGAGAGGGCTGTGCTGGCCTGTGGTACGCCAGCCCACGGGAAGTTGGCCGCCCATGCGGGACGCTGGCCGCGAGCGCCGAACGCACGGCGAAATGTCCGCGTTGCCGGCTGCGGCGGTCTCATCCCTGGTGG
Source organism: uncultured Anaerolineales bacterium (assembly GCA_964416075.1). Lineage (GTDB taxonomy): Bacteria > Chloroflexota > Anaerolineae > UBA1429 > UBA1429 > CAYQDH01. The sequence goes on from CAYQDH010000481.1 coordinate 2,170, forward strand.
GCGCCCCCTTGCTCAAGTCCGGCGAGCCGGCGCCATTCGTCGGCGAAGGTGGTGGGCTGCAGGCCGAGGTCGCGCACGTAGGCGAAGGTCAGCCGGAGCATCTCCATCGCTGGGTCGAAGCGCAGCAAGGACCAGGGGTGCCAGACCAGCGAGATATAGGGCACACCCAGAGCCACGGCGCGGTCGATGAACAGGCGATAGAGGGTGGCCTCCTCCTGCGGGGAGGCCAAGGGGCGCGTGGGCACCGCCTCGGGAAAGGGCGGCGGCCAGGCCAAGAGGCGCCGGGGACGATCGGTGAGGTTGTAGGTCTTGAGCACGTTCTCGTGCCAGCCGTGTGCGGGGAGTTCCCACAGCGCGGGGCGACCCTCGCTCTCATAGGTAAAGGGGGGCTCGAAGAGGGCCGGCAGGGTCATGTCGGGTCCCCACAGGAGAGAGCTAACATAGCCCAGGCCCGTGTCGGCCATGGTTTCCACCAGCCAGGGATCGCCGCGCAGGCCCACGTCGAACCCGCAGCCAGGGCGCAATCCCAGGCAAGGGCGGGAAAAGGTGTCCTGGATCAGTGTTACCCCCCGCCGAATCTCGATGAGGCGGTCTTCCGGCGCGGCGGCGGGGCCGCAGTGTGGATGGTCGCGCAGCATGCGGTGCGAGTAGGTATGGGAGGCCACCTCGAAGGAGGGCACATCGCCCAGCAGGGCGCGATATTCGGGGCCCTTGTCCTCGAGCAGGCGGCCCACGATGAAAAAGGTGGCGGGGAAGCCGAATTCCTCGTGTACGGCGCGGATCTTGTGGCACGCCGGCAGGCAGGACGGGTTCTCGGTATCATAGGCCGCGATATAACGGGTCATCTCGGTTACCTCCAGTTCGTTACGGTTTGAGGCCCCGGCGGCCCAGGAACTGCGCCCTGGAGCCGAGCTCGGCCTCGATCTGCAGGAAGCGGTTGCCTGTGTTCCCTGTGGCTCCCCCGCGCAAGTGGCCGGTGTTGAGTCCCACGGTGTAATCGGCGATGAGGGCGCCCTCGCCACGGCTGCTGCAGGGCATCACCCCATAGTTGTTGCGGTAGGCCAGGCGCACCATGTCAAAGGCTTCGCTGATGGTGCCGATCTGGTTGACCTTGAGCAGCACGGTATTGGCCGCGCCCAGCTCGATGCCGCGACGCACGCGCTCCGGGTTGGTGGTAAAAAGGTCATCGCCCACGATCTCGATGCCCAGCTCGCGAGTGAGGATGGCGTGACCCTCATAGTCGTCCTCGTCGAGAGGATCCTCAAGGATCACCCACGGGTAGTTGGTTACCATGTCGTGGTAGAGGGCGATCAGGTCATCGCGCGTCTTGTCCTGAGCCGAGAAGAGGCCCACGAAGCGATCCTTGCTCTTTTCATAGTATGTTCCGGCAGCCACATCCACCTGAAAGCCCACGCGGCCCTCGTAGCCCAGGGCGACAACCGTATCGAGCATCACATCCCAGAACTCGCGATCATGGGCAATCATACCGGGAAGGATGGTGCCGCGCTCGATAGCGGCGTCCAGCTTGAGCGCCGTGCCCAAGCGCTTGGGGAATTCGCGCTCCAGCTGCCAACCGGCATAGGAGGCCTCGGAAAAGCTGTCAAAGCCGTAGCAGACGAACTCGTAGCTCGGCTTGCCGCCGGACCGCTGGCCGCCGCCATAGCGCTTGCTGCCGCCCATGGCTCCCACGGCGGGCACGGGGAGCACGCAGGCGTTGACGCCGCCGATATGCTGGTAGAGGGGAATCTCCAGGCTGGCGGCGCCGGCCTGGAGCACGGCCGCGGAGACGCTGGCCGTGGCGTTGCCGCCCAGCTTGGCTTTGGTGGGCGTGCCATCCAGCTCGATCATGGCGTCGTCGATCTCCAGTTGCCGCGTGGCGTCCATGCCCAGGATCGCGGGGCCGATGATGGCGCGCACATTCTCGACGGCCTTTTGCACACCTCGACCGCCCCAGAGGTCGCCGCCGTCATAGGCGAACTGCACTTCGTGTTGCCCCACGGAGATGCCTGCCGTGGCCACCGCCACGCCGCGCGCTCCGTTCTGGGTGACGACGGTGGCCTCAATGCCGGGGTGTCCGCGGTCGGAAAAGATCTGGCGGGCATGCACAGATACGATGGTGGATCCCTGTCTCATGGTGAGTTGGTCCTTCCTATAGGATGATCAGAGCACGAATTGTA
>CAYQDH010000482.1:0-4334 GCA_964416075.1 uncultured Anaerolineales bacterium
CCAACCGCTACACCCTCGATAACGACTTTTCCCAGGCCACCTGGGTCGTTGCCTCACTCCTCGACGCGGGCCAGATCATCGACGCCCTCATCGCCAACGGCAACCCACACCCCAGCCAACGCTCTGAGCCATGCGCACACTGATCACCGATCCGCATCAGGTTACGCCCGCCTGGCTTGCCGGCGTGCTGCGCGCCAGCGGCGCCCTGCCTCGCGGTGATGTCATCGCTGTGCAGGCGACCGTCGAGCCGCCGCGCAACTCGACCATCGTGCGCCTCGCGCCGTCCTATTCAGAGGATGCGCCGCCCACCGCCCCAGCCCGCCTCCTGCTCAAGCTGTCCCGGCTGCAGGGCGCCGAGCCCAGCCTTACGGGCGAGAGACGGCAGGCTGAGGTGGAATTCTACAACGGGATCGCCTCTGCCATGCCCGACCCGCCTCTGGCGCGCTGCTACAGCGCTGTCTACTCCCCAGCCGCCGGAGCGGCCCATTTGCTCTTCGACGATCTCTCGCTGACGCACTATGCGGCCAAGTCGGTGGAGAGGGTCGATAGGCCGGCGGGTGAAGCGCTCATGCGCGCCTTGGCCGAGATACATGCCTTCTGGTGGGAGCATCCCGCCCTGGGCGACATCGCCGTGCGGCCCTACCAGGGACGGATCGACGCCGATATCGCAGAGATGCGCGAGTGGTTCGCTCGCTTTGCCGATTTCCTTGGCGACCAACTGTCGCCCGAGTGGCGCCGCAGCTATGAGCGGGTGCTGTCCGATCTGCCGCGCCTGCTGCGGCGTCTCACGGATGGGCGGCCCCTGACCCTCATCCATGGCGACGCTAACCTTTCCAATGTGCTGTTGCCACGCGACGCCGCCCGAGATCGCGCGATGATCATCGATTGGGAGTTCTGGAACATCAGCTATGTGGGCGAGGACCTGGCCAATATCATGGCCCTGTTCTGGCCCCGAGGGCAGCGCCAGGCCCTGGAGCTCCCCCTGCTTAGCGCCTACCACACCGCGCTGGTACGCCTCGGCGTCCCCAACTATGACTGGCCTGCCCTATGGTACGACTACCGGCTGGCCGTCATCACCCGCGTGCTGTTCATCCCGATGTGGTTCTGGTACGGGAAGCCCTCCTTTGACGCGTGGCACCACCTCCACTGCGCCATGCAGGCCTTCGAGGACCTGGACTGCTCCGAATTGCTCCCTATTTCACCGCCGTGATCATGGGGTCTATCTCGGCAGGCGCGGCGAGCCCCACCACCACCCGCACGATAGGCTGCAAGACAGCATCCAGCGCGGCCATATCCTTGGGCCGGCTCTCTGGTGACATTGCCTCGAACAGCCGTCCCGCCACATAAATACCGCTATGTGTAGGCCACACCTCTCGGAACCCGACCTCGCCTAGCCACGCCACCCAGGTCTTACCCGAGGGGTGTATCGTGGTGCACACCCGCGCCTCCTCCAGGGCGGACAGGCTCCTTTCCAACGAAGGGATGGTGATGGCAGCGAAGGAGGGCTCCGCTCCGCCCCACAAGATCTCCTGCAATTCCTTTGCCGCCACACCATATCCCAGCCCATACTGCCTCACCCGCTCGTCGTCGATGTGCCGATCGTACAGCATCAGCCTGCAGCGCCGGTCATCGACCTCCCAAAGCCACGCCTCGCGCTCTTGTCCTCCGCGGTACCTGCCCAGCGCCTCGTATGTCATGCGCAGCCGCCCGCCCGGGCGCAGCGCCCGGTATAGCTCGCGCAAGGTGGCGCGTGGATCGGGGCTCTGCTCCAGAGAAGAGGCGGCCATCGCTCCATCGAAGCTGTTCGCGTCAAAGGGCAGGGGCGCACCCGGCGCAACATAATAAAAGCGGGCATTGGTAATCCCCAGGCGCGCCGCGTTCTCCCGACATACCGCCACCCGCCGGTGCGCCCCCTCCACGCCGATCACCTCCGCCACATAGGGCGCCACGATCAGCGATGGCCACCCGTCGCCGGGGCCGAAATCGAGCAGCTTGCGGCCCTCACCCTGGGTGGCATAGAAGAAATCGAGCGCCGCCCCCCGATCGCGCCAGTGAGCCCGGTCGCCCACATCGAAGGGCTGATAGATGATGGGCAGGCAGCGTCCCGATTGCGAATCCATATGCTCGTAGATCAGGTCTTCGCTGCTGCAGGCTGTGGGCCGCACTCGTTGCTCGATCCACTCGAATATACCCATGGCTTGCTCCGTAACAAAAGAGACGCAGTGTTGTGCGTCGCAAGGTGGTAACGCACTCTAGCACTCTACCCGAGACCGCATATCCCAAATGATGAGAGGTGTATCTATGAGTGTGTCGCGAAAGACAGGTTTGAGACGTCTCGGAGTATTCCTGGTGTTGGCGCTGCTCCTGGCCCTGCCGGGCCTGGCCAGCGCCCAAGAATCGGTCAATGTGCAACTCGCCTCCACCGGCGGGTCCACCGTCACCGGCACAGCTACCCTCACCGCCGACGGAGAGGCGACTAACGTCACCCTGGAGGTCACCGGCCTGCCCGCGAATGCCGCCGCCCGGGCTACCATGCAGGCCGGCACCTGCGAGCAGCCGGGCGCCAGCTTTGCCGAGCTGCCCAACCTGCAGGCTGATGCCAACGGCAGGGCTACCGCGACGGGCAAGGTGCTCTTCCGAGGCACGGAGGATGTCGCCCTGGCCACCATGGCCGATGGCGAGCACACCCTCTCCGTCGTGGTCGATCAGGTCGTGGCCTGTGGGGTGATCCCCATGTCGGCCTCGGCGGCCGCGACCACGGCGGGTATGCCCGAGACGGGTGGCCTGGCCCCCTGGTTCGTAGCCTTGGTGGTGGTCGCCGCGCTGGCCCTGGTGGGACTGTTCGCGCTTCTCCTGCGACGCGGCCGGTCGTCTCTGCGCTCCTAAATGCGCCATTCCTGAACGCACGATCCCTGGCATGCCGAGTTGCACCGCGGCTCGGTATGCCAGAGACCTACCCATGACGTTTCCCGGGGACCGCAAGTTTGGCAACTTGCGCTATGGAATCGTCATTCGGTCCCTAGTGGCGCACAGCGCCATGGACGACTAACTATGACTTGTCTTCTTCTAGAGTAGTTGTAGAAATCGATCGAGGTCGATTCGGGCCTGCTTCAGGATGTGAACCAAGTGGGCTCCTATTTCAGGTACCGCACGTTGGATTCGTGCACCCACCGCCAATAAAGCGGTTCGTCGCCCGCGGCGTACACGTCACGGATCACCCACCGCCGCAGCGGATTGCCCATAGCGTCGCCCCAGTAGGGCTGTTCTCGCGTGAAAACGTCAAAGATAAAGCCCTGCGGGTTTCCCTGGGCATCCAGTACCTGCACCCGGACCCGCGCCCCGCCCGCGTTGCGCGCGTTACAGGTGACGTGCGGCTCGCAGCAGGTGGTCCACCACTCATACTCCAAGATGGTGAACTCGCTAATCTCCAGGGCCAGCAGCTCGTCTGTCACCTGCTCGCGCCGCTGCTCCAGCGCCTCGTAATGGAGTTTCTGCGGCGAGCCGAGTTCCCATGCACCCAGGGCCGCTTCCCGATCGCCGCGCCGCACGGCCGTCATGTACGCCGCGATCTTGGCCTCCGGCGTCTCGCCCATCAATCCTTCGCGCGCCGCGTTGCCCGCCGGCGACAAGAACACGACCAGGCCTAGCGCTGCTGCCATGCATAGGATGGCCAGCGCGCCGACGGCCAGCGCCGCCCAGCCAATCCATCGCCGCCGTTCTCTGTTGGGTTCGCTCATGTGGGCTGGCACCTCAGATGGCCCTTGCTCTCTGCAACAATGACCCAATGGTTTCCCCGTGCCAACGTGGGATAGAGAGCATCCCCCAGTTTGAACAACGCCACCATCAGCCGATAGGATAGGTCAGACAATCCGTCCTCCAATCTCCCTTTCTTCGTGTCTCCGTGTCTCCCCGACTCCCTGTCGCGCCGTCTCAGCTCCCCGCGCTGCCATACTTGCGCACCCCGGCGTTCCATATCAGCCGTGAAGCCAAAAAGCTGGCCGCCCCCACGCCCAGGAAGAGCAATACCTGCCAGGGGCTCAGGTCGCCGCGCAGACCCTGCAGCGGCACCGTGGTCGCCAATGCGATGGGCACGACAAAGGTTATGATCAGGCGCAACCAGGGCGGGTACACCGTAGAGGGGTAGCGCCCCGCATCCATGAGCGCGTGCAGGAGCGTCACATTGTTGTCGAACTTGACGAACCAGAAGGTGAGGGAGATCATGGCGATCCACAGGCTATAGATCACCATCGACCCCGAGACGGTGAGCAGCACAAAGCTCAGCACGCCGGCCGCCCGCACGCCGGAGAGCACCTGCCGCAGGCTCTCGGCGCCGG
>CAYQDH010000483.1:0-4327 GCA_964416075.1 uncultured Anaerolineales bacterium
AGTTGGCCCAGATGGCGATGCCGTACTTGCGACAGATGCGCCCTGCCTCCAGGTTCTGCGCGCGCTTGGTGCCTTTGCGGATAAAGCGCAGCACCCTGTCGCTCCCGCTCTCGAACCCGATGAAATAGCCCTTCAGCCCTGCCCGGACCATCAAGGCCACCATATCCTCGTTCTTGACGATGATATCGGCGCGGCTCTGGCAGAAAAAGGGTTGTCTGAAACCCTCACCCATGTAGGCGCGGCAAAAGTCCATCACCCACTCGCGGTCTTCGGTCAGGCAGTCGTCGTGGAACATAAAGCTGCGAAAGCTGTACCGGTCGCGCAGCTCTCGCAGCTCCCCCATCACGTTTTCCACGCTCCGTCGGCGCACTTTGCGCCCAAAGATCGAGCGCTCGGCGGGCTGGCAATAGCTACAGTTGTACATGCAACCCCGCCCTGCGATGACCGTGACAAAGGGGGGCGGCAGTTCCTCTACAAAGGGCGCCTCGGGAGAGTTCACTGCATAGCCCTGCCCGCGCCATTCGTTGGGAAAGAGGTCGTGGTCGGGGTAGGGGATGCGGTCCAGGTCGGGATGCGTGCCGGGGATCACCCTCTCCAGCGTCTCGCCACGCGCCAGGCGATCCAGCGCCTGTGGAAACGTCTCTTCCCCCTCGCCCAAAAAGATGTGATCTACATCGGGGTTATCCAGCAGCTCCTGGGGCATGATGGTGGGGTGGGGCCCGCCCACCATGGTGACGATGCGCGGGTCTACCTCGCGCGCGATCCGCAGACATTGGACAGCCGGATTATAGTCGGCGCTCATCATGGTGGCGCCCAGCACATCCGGTTGCCGCTCCATGAGCACGCCGCGGAAATGCTCCCAGCTCTTGAGCGCGCGCAGGTCGATGAGGTTGACCTCGTGGCCCGCCTCGCGGGCACAAGCGGCCAGGATGGCCAGGCCGTGGCTGATCCACCCTGAATCCATCCCCTGGCCGATGCTATCGAACCCCTTGCCCACGATCCCGGCGTAGACCAGGCTGACCTTCATCTCACCCTCCGAAAACCGCGCCGCCGGGCGGCCGCATTTGACGATAACCACCCTCTGCACGCCACGGGCTTGGTTTGGGCCGGATTATACAGGACGGCCTAGGTTTTGCCAATTGCCTTGGCGGACATACAATCACTACACTCGTCCCGGAATGGGAATCGCGCGTTTTGTAGGAGACACCTACATCCCATCCTGGGATGAGCGCGAACCTATCGCGCCATGATGTGAGGATCCAGAGTGCGGTCTGAGGAATTCGTAAACCACCTTTGCTCCCAACCCGAGTACAAGGGGCAGTTGGTACATTGCGAGCGCATGGCGCCACGCGAGGCTCACTATGCCAACCTGAGCCGTCCCTTGGCGCCGGCCCTGCAGCGCGTTCTGGCGCAGTTGGGTGTCAAGCGCTTCTACTCCCATCAGGCCCAGGCCATCAACGCCGCACGCCAGGGCCGCTCCGTGATGGTGGCCACCGGCACAGCCAGCGGCAAGACACTGTGCTACAACGTGCCCGTGCTAGATGCCGTGCTGAACGACCCCTTGGGTCGCGCGCTCTATCTCTTCCCCACCAAGGCTTTGGCCCAAGACCAGTTGCGTGCACTCAAGGAGCTGGTGTCGCCGGAGATGAACAAGGTGCACCTGGATACCTACGACGGCGATACAGCGCCCAGCGCCCGCACGCGCATCCGCAAGTCAGCCACCATCGTCCTCTCCAACCCCGATATGCTTCACGTAGGTATCCTGCCCAATCACCCGCACTGGGCGTCCTTTTTTCGCCATTTAAAGTACGTGATCCTGGATGAGGCGCACACCTATCGAGGCATTTTTGGCTCCCACGTGGCCTGCCTGATGCGCCGCCTGCGCCGCGTCTGCGCCCTCTACGGCGCTAATCCGCAGTTCGTCCTTTGCTCGGCCACCATCGCTAACCCCGGCGATCATGCCCAATCTTTGACTGGCGTGGAGATGGTGGTTGTGCAGGAGGATGGCGCGCCCCAGGGCCCCAGGCAATTTGTGCTCTGGAATCCTCCCATCATCGACAAGGCCAAGACAGAACGTCGCAGCATCAACAGCGAGGCGGCCTGGATTTTGAGCGAGATGGCCAAGCAGGGCGTGCGCAACATCACCTTTGCCCGTGCGCGCAAGGTGGCCGAGCTGATCCTGCTCTACGCGCGACAGGCTTTGCAGCGCGAACGACCCGAGCTCGTGTCGCGCATCACCTCCTATCGCTCCGGCTATCGCCCGGAGGAGCGCCGCGAGATCGAGCAGCGCCTCTTCAAGGGCGATCTACTCGGGGTGGCTGCCACCAATGCTCTGGAGCTGGGGATCGATGTCGGGCAACTGGACGCTACGGTGTTGGTCGGCTATCCCGGAAGCATCGCCAGTACCTGGCAACAGGCGGGGCGGGCGGGCCGCGGCAAGCGTGAGGCGCTCAATATCCTCATCGGCCAGGATAACCCGCTGGACCAGTACTTTATGCGACATCCCCAGGATCTCTTTGGGCGTCCCCACGAGCACGCCCTGGTGGATCCGGGCAACCTGCATATCTTGCGCGCCCATCTGCCCTGCGCGGCTCTGGAATCCCCGCTCCGCTCGGCGGACGAAACCCTCTTTGGCGAGGGCTATGTCGACGCCATGATCTCGCTAGAGCAAGACAACACGTTGGAATATCGCGATGAGCGCTGGTACCTGGTGCACAACGACTATCCCGCTCAGCACGTCAATCTGCGCGCCTCTAGCGGCCAGAACTATCTGCTCGTCGATGAGACGGCCGGGCACCGCACCTTGGAGGAGGTGGACGAGGCCACGGCCCTCTTCCGCATCTATCCGGGGGCCATCTTCCTGCACCAAGCCGAATCGTACCTGGTGACCCATCTGGATCTTGGCCGCCACCTGGCCTATGCCCGCCCCGCGGATGTCAACTATTACACCCAGCCGCGGGAGCTCAACGACGTGCACATCGTGCGCTCGTACCAATGTCGGCCATTGGCCTCGACCACCCTGTACTTTGGCTTAGTGCGCGTGACAGACCAGGTCATCGGCTTTCGTCGGCGGCAGCAATACACCGAAGCCCTCCTATCGGAAGATCCCCTCAACCTTCCGTCCCACTCTTTCGAGACACAGGCGATCTGGTTCGAGGTGCCCGAATCGATCCGCCGCTCCGTGGTGCGCCAGGGACTGGACTTCGCCGGGGGCTTGCATGCGGTGGAGCACGCCTGTATTGGCCTGTTGCCCCTCTACGCCTTGTGTGATCGCAACGATATCGGCGGCCTCTCTACGCCACAGCACCCCGATACCGGCCAGCCCCAGATCTTTATCTACGATGCCTACGCCGGCGGGGTGGGCATCGCCAAAAAGGGATGCGACTTTATCGAGGAGCTCTGGCAGAGCACCCTCGACGTGGTACAACACTGTCCTTGCGAGTCGGGATGTCCCTCCTGCATCCAATCGCCCAAGTGCGGCAACAACAACGAGCCACTGGACAAGGGTGCGGCCGTCGTTATCCTTCAAGCCTTGCTCAAGCGACGCCCATGATCGCTCCACCTCCCATTCCCAGTGCTAAAGCGATACGCCGTCTGCAAGTGTTAGGCCTTGCCTCCCTGGCGGTTTACGCAATTGCTTTTACGTTACCCTATCCTCTCCTTCAGCTGGCGGCCCTAGGCGCCCCAGCTGACATTGGTGCTATCACTGGCTACACCACGGGCGCAGCCGCCGTGTATGTGGGGAGTCTGGTCATCTTGTTCGGCTTGTACATCGCCGCCATATATGGCGCCGCCAGTCATGGCGCCGCCGCTCTGCCCACTACACCTGGCCCATCCACGATGGGCCGCGATCGTCAAGCTCTCTGGGTGGTGTTCGGTGTGAGTGTGGCGGCCGCCTTGCTGTTGAGCTTCGTCTACCCCTATGGCGCCGCCGACATCTTTCTTTATGTCGTTCGTGGCCGGGTGCTGGGCATCTATGGTCTCAACTCTTCTGTTTTACCTCCCGAGTACACCCCCGTGGCAGGTTACCTGCCCTTCCTCAGCGAATGGACAGCAGTCCCTTCGCCCTATGGCCCTCTTTGGGAATGGGTCGCTGCGGGCCTGGCCCGCCTGGGCGATGGTAGCCTGGCGGCTTCGCTCCTGGCCTTCAAAGGATGGGGCGCTCTCTGCTATCTGGGCAGTGGTCTCTTGCTGGCCGACATCCTGCGGCGAGGGCGCCCCGCCCTGTGGCTCCCTGGCTTGGTGGCGTTGATGTGGAACCCCCTCGTCTTGCTGGAGACGATGGCCATGGGCCACAATGACATTTTCATGGTCTTTTTCATGCTCT
>CAYQDH010000484.1:0-4312 GCA_964416075.1 uncultured Anaerolineales bacterium
GTCGGAGCAAGACACCCAGGAGTTCAAGCAGCTCCTGGCCATGCGCGTGGAGAGGAGGCGGCGCTAGAGATGGCGAATAAGAACGTGCTCACCAAGGTCCTGGCTGTGATCGGCACGGTATTCGCGTGGCTCCCTATTCTGGCAACTGTCCTGACCGGCGGAATCGTGTCCGTCGTACGTGGCAAATTCCAGGTCGATTATCTCATGCCCGCGGAGCTCTTCCCCGCAGTCCTCACGGGGGGCGCATTGCTCCTGTGGGCGGCGCTGCGGGCGCGCGCGCGACGGGCACTCGTTGGCGAGAGTCTCGGCGCAGCCACCGCATTACTGTTCGGGATGCAGGCTGTCGCCGAGGTCACAGGCCTGGCCTCCGGCAGAACAGGGCCGGTCGGCTGGCCCTGGCGGCTGGTCATTTCCGCGCTCGCGCTATATACCGTGAGTGTCGTGGCACTTGGCGTCGCCGGTGTCTTGCTGCTTCGCGACCTATCCCGACGCAGCGAGCAGGCATCCTTTCCCAACCCGATATAACCGCGAATGAAGAGGCTTCCCCCACGACTGTCACTCGTGGGGGAAGGCGAGATACATATCATTCTCTCGGTTCGTAGCTATAGCAGATCGAGAGTGCCCCACGCAGCACGCTACCCCTCGGCTAGTGGTCGAGATTCGCGGAATCCTCAGAATTCGCGGTTATTTTCCCCCGCCTTGGTAGTATCCGATAGCCTTGAGCATCCCTTTCATATACCCGATGGCGTATGCCCGGCCCCGGTGCCCATATGGTGTATCGTCCACCACCTCCGGCGTGTGGTCCGCGATCAGAACCCCCTCGAACCCCACCTCATAATACGCGCGCATGGCCTGCAGCATGTCCACATAGCCGTTATCGATGAACGTCTCCTCAAAGACGGGCCCAGGACGGCTGACATTGCGGAAATGGACATAGGCAATCTTTTTGCGGCTGCCAAAGTAGCGGATGGCATCGTACACGTCTTGGGCGGTGCCCTCCATTTCGGCCACGGTGCCCTGGCAGAACTCGATGCCATTCCCCGGGCTCGGCACGATCTCCATCACCCGCTTGTAGGCCTCCACACTGCGGATGATGCGTGCCACGCCGGCAATGTTGGCCACCGGGGGATCATCAGGGTGCAGGGCAAGCATGACGCCTTCTTCCTCGGCCACGGGCACCAGTCCCTTGAGAAAGTAACTCAGCCGTTCCCACATCATCTCATCGGTCACCGGCGCGTCCTCAGCATCGGGCGCGTTCTCCACCAGGCGGTGATCATACACCGTAACCCTGGCGCCGCCCCGCCCCAAGGGGTTGTAGCCCGTGCGCCACACACTGAGCTGCATAAAGTGGTATCCCAGCACCGGGATGCGGGCGCGCCCCATGTTGCGGACCGTGGCGCGCATCTTTTCCATCTGCTCGTCGCGCCCCGGCTTGCCCTCCAGGATCTTGTCGTAAAAGCTCGCTGGCACATTCTCGATCGCATACAGCCTCAGCCCGGCTGCCTCCACCCTGGTGCGCAGGCGCACCAGGTCCTGCAAGTCCCAGTAGCCGCCCCTATCGGGCACAGGATGCGTGTTGGCGATGATATCCGTCACCCCTAGCTGGTTGGCAAAACGCAGCCTCTCATCGTCCACTTCTTGAATAGCACCCAAGCCAATGCGCATAGCAAATCCTCCTGTGATCAAGTATTCGGCAAAAAGACCTGACTATCCTCCGCCAGCGGCGCCGCGCACAGGTTATGTTCGGCCGCAATCCAAGCCACCTCGATCCGTCGCATCCTTGCCGATCTGCGCGGCATGATCTCTCCCTAGTCATGTCCAATGTCGAGGGCCAGGATACCTGAAGCGCGGATGACGGCGCGCCGCGAGCCTGACCAAGCGACTCGCCATGGCGCCAAAGGAATAGCCAGCCGCTGCTGCGGCGCAGGCTGTGCTATTGCTGGAGCCGAGATCGGCATTCGGATTGGCATCCAGGACGTAAAAAGTGCCGTCGCGCAGCCGAATGTCCAACCGAGCATAGTCTCGGCACCGCACGGCACGGTAGGCCATGACGCTCACCTGGCGAAGGGACTCTGTCTCCTCGGGCGACAACGCTGCGGGCACCAACAGGCCAATGCTCTCGTAGGCTGCGGACCCGGTAACGAACTTGGACTCGTAGGTACATAGACGATCATGGATGTCGGTACAGGCGGCAAAGTCCATCTCCACTGGCGGGAGCATTTCCAGTTTCTCAGCGCCCCATACGGTTACATGGAATTCGCGCCCATCGATCAAGTCCTCCACCAGAGCTGGCTGGTGAAGCGTATCCAGCACATAGCTTACGCGCCTGCGCAACTCGCCCACATCCAGGACGACCGACTCGCGCGTCACGCCCAAGCTGCAGTGTTCGTATGCCGGCTTGACGATAGCCGGAAATGTGTGCCACTCGTTGCGTGGCACTGTCTCGAACAGGCGAAAGTGCGGCGTTGGAACTCCATTCGCCGCCAGCAGGTGCTTGACACGAGGTTTATCCCAACTGAGCGCCAGCACATCCGCACCCGAGCCCGTGAAAGCAAAGCCCATCGTCGTCAGTTCACGGGCCACGAGATCCTCGCTATGATCGATGCCGGGCAAACTCTCGCAAATGTTCAGCACAATGTACTCGTGTGGCGAGAACCTTTCGAGGTGCCGTCGCAGGTCGCTATCGCTTACGATCACAGAGGTGACCGGATGTCCGCAGGCGTCTAGTCCGGCCTGTAACTCATCCGAATAGCGCAACGCTTCCTCGCACTCGTGAGGTTCCCACGCAGGATCGACGTTGTTCAGGAGCAAGACGGGTATACTGAGCGGCACATTGGGTGCTGGCATCTATAGGCTCTCCTCTCGCACATACGAAACGGCGGAGACTCAATCGGGGCCTCCTGGCCGCAGCAGTCCGTCTAGTACACAATTCCATTGGGCGCCAACCACAGGTTCCCCGGGAGAGTGCGGGATTCAGAATGGAATCAGCATGATGGCTGGCATCCCGGAATTGACGCCTATCACAGCCCCACACCTCGCACATAGAGCAACCACATGCCAGCGAGATACATCAGCACAAGGGCCAGCGCATCGGCCTCGATGAACAGCACCCGCCGCTCGAGCCGGGCGAGGTTGCCCACCAGGGCCAGCACCGTCATCACGAGACCCAACATCCCTACCAATAGAAAAGAAGGGTCGATGACTGCCAGGAAGCGCCCGGAGCGGAAAAAGGCATCGGTCAGGCCAAGGGCGAACATGTTGAACATGTTGCTGCCGAACAGGTTACCGATAGCCATATCATCGGCGCCGATGCGGATCGCAGCGAGCGTGGTGACCAGCTCGGGCAGCGACGTGACTGCGGCGACCAGGGTCGTGCCGATGAAACTGGAGCCCAAGCCCGTGACCTCGGCGATCTCGTTGGCCCTGCGCACCATGATTGGGGTTATTACCACCAGCGCAGCGGCCGCAGCCAGAAAGCCGATCATCCCCCAAGCCAGGCTGAGCGTGCCCTCCGGAATCTCGGCAGCGACGCCGACCGCAGGGGGAGCGTTGGATTGGATCTGGCGCACCGCGAGAATATAGATGCCGATGATCACCAGGCTATCGAGCCCCATCCAGCCAGCCTGCAGCCTGATGTTGCCCAGCATGAAGAAAAGCACCAGGCCGATCAACAGCGTGGCCAGGCTGCCGGAAAGGGCATGCTTCAGCGCGGCCCGGCGCAGGATGCGCTGGTTGCGATGCACCAGGTCCAGCATGGCCAGCAAGAGCATGTTGAAGGCATTACTGCCCATCAGGTTCCCTGCTGCCAAGTTGGGGGCGTCCTGGGCGAGAGCGCTGATGGAAGTCAGCACCTCCGGCAGGGAGGTCGCTCCAGCAAGGAGCAGCACACCTATGAACATACCCCCCATGCGCGTGCGCAGGGCGATGGCGTCACCGTATTTGGCCAGCTGGGTAGCAATAAAGACGATGGCCGCGGCGCTCATCGCAAAGGTTAGCCACACCATAGTCATCCCTCTTTCTGGGACTGCGTGCTCCGCGGTGACGTGCGCTTGATTCCCTTGACTTGCGCCAGAGGCCAAGCCGCCAGAACCCCCGTATCGGGATCATCTAGGTTGCCTACGACGCGTTCGGTGGCCTCCAGGCACGTTTGCACCATCTCCTCGTGCTCCACGATGGCAAAAAGCGTATAGTTGCCTTCCTCCCCATAGTCCCCGTAAGCGTATGGCATGGGGATATGTTTTGCCTGCCTGCGATAGAGGCCCGTGCTCTCCACGATCGTCGCCCCCCGCAGCCCGACATCGGACCAGGCGGC
>CAYQDH010000485.1:0-4307 GCA_964416075.1 uncultured Anaerolineales bacterium
TGGCGAAAAAGGCGGTCTGCATAATGGTGTTGATACGGTTGCCCATCCCGGTATCCTGGGCTACGGCGTAGGCGTTGATGCTATAGAGCTTGATGGCCTTGCTGATGATCTGCCTCTGCACGGGGCGTGGGAGCCGATCCCACACTTCTTCCTTTTCGTAAGGGCTGTTCAGGAGCAGGACAGCCCCTTGGGCCGCGCTGGCCAGGACGTCATAGCGCTCCACAAAACCGAATTGGTGGATGCCCACAAAGTTGGCTTTGCGGATGAGGTAGCTCGAGCGAATGGGTCGCGGGCCAAAGCGCAGGTGCGACGTGGTGACCGCGCCGGCCTTCTTGGAGTCATAGTTGTAATAGCCCTGGGCGTAGTTGTTCGTCTCTTGGCCGATGATCTTGATTGAATTCTTGTTGGCGCTCACCGTGCCATCGGAGCCGAGGCCGTAGAAAACGGCGCGAATGACATCTTTGGGCTCGATGTCCCACTCGGGATCGTAGGCGATGCTGTTGTTCGTCACATCGTCGTTAATGCCCACGGAAAAGTGATTCTTGGGCTCCGCCTTGAGCATCTCATCGTAGACACCCTTGATCATGGCCGGGGTGAACTCATGGGAGGAAAGGCCATATCGTCCGCCGATGGTGCGGATGGGGGCTCCCGTCCATCCTTCGCTGAGCGCCGTGACGATATCCTGGTACAACGGCTCGCCCAAGGCCCCGGGCTCCTTGGTACGATCGAGGGCCGCGATGACGCGGGTGGTGGGTGGCAGGGCCTGCAGGAAATGCTTGGTGGAGAAGGGGCGATAGAGACGCACCTTGACGACGCCGACCTTCTCGCCCTGGTTGAGCATGTACTCGACGGTCTCGTCGGCGATATCGGCGCCCGAGCCCATCAACACGATGACCCGCTCCGCATCAGGCGCGCCCACATAGTCAAAGAGGTTGTAGCGACGCCCGATCCGTTCGGCAAAGCGATCCATGGCCTTTTCCACAATGCCTGGCACGGCGTCATAGTACGAATTGGCGGCCTCGCGGGCTTGGAAAAAGTGGTCCGGGTTCTGAGCTGTGCCGCGCAGGATGGGATGATCGGGCGACAAGGCTCGCGCACGGTGGGCGCGCACCAGGTCGTCGTTGATCATGAAACGAATATCGTCGTCACTGATCAGCTCGATCTTGCGCTCCTCGTGCGAGGTGCGAAAGCCATCAAAGCAATGCAGGAAGGGTACCCGCGCTTCCAGCGTCGCAGCCTGGGCGATGAGCGCCAGGTCCATAACCTCTTGGGGCGAATTGGAGAAAAGGATCCCCCAGCCGGTGCTACGGGTGGCCATCACATCGCTGTGATCCCCAAAGATGGACAAAGCGTGTGTGGCAAGGCTACGGGCAGCGATCTGAAAGACCGTGCTGGTGAGCTCGCCGGCGATCTTGAACATATTCGGGATCATCAGCAGCAGGCCCTGGCTGGCCGTAAACGTGGTGGTCAGTGATCCGGCCTGCAACGCACCGTGCACGGCCGCGGCGGCTCCTGCTTCGGACTGCATTTCCGCCACCAAGGGCACGGTGCCCCAGATGTTCTTGTGCCGTCGCGCACTCCATTCGTCGGCCCATTCGCCCATCGGCGAAGAAGGGGTGATGGGGTAGATCGCAATCACCTCGTTTGTTTTGTGGGCAATGTGCGCCGCAGCTTCATTGCCATCGATCGTCACGAATTCTCGTGCCATGAGAGAGAACCTCCTGAGGATGATGGAAGGGGATACACGCCCCTCCATAGGTTGAGTGTTACAACACCAAGGCTTTGGGATAGCCGCAGACTCGACACAACAAGTTAGGGCACGACAAAACCACCTGTCGAGCCCCCCAAATTAAGTATGTGGGTGATTCAGGTCTTAGGGCCATGTCACACATCACTACAATAGGATTTTTCGGCAAGTTTGTCAAAACGCCAAGGCAGGGCCTTGGCGCGGTTGCGTCATCCTGAGCTGCGCTCGCTGCGAGCGCCTAGCGAAGGAACCCGCTCACTAAGGCGGAGGCCCTTCACCATAGAGCCCCGCGCCCGGTCCTACGGGGCCATGTTCCACAGCACGGGTAAGTGCGTATGGGTCTGCCCAGCTGGCGTTGGGGTGGGCTCTATGCTAAAGGTGCGCGTCTCGCTCTCGCTGCTCCCGTAGGGGCAGGTGACCCATACCTTCCAGTACCAGGGGCCCCGAGGCAGAGGCGAGGCGGTGGCGTAATAGTACGCGTATTCCCTGGGTGGAGCGATATTGTGCTCACTCAGGTATATCGACCCGTCGGGTAGCCATACGGCGATGGAGCATTTGCAGGGGCTACCCAACGCCGACCAGCGAAAGGTCCAGAACTGGGGGGGGATGGGTTGGGGAAGCACCGCCGCATCGGCAGGCTCGAGCAGCACAGGGGCCGCAAGCGTCGGTGTGGGGGTGGGCGTCACCTCCGCGTTGGCCAACTCACCGGCTCGGGCCGGCCCGAAGGAAAACGAGCCCATCAGAAGGAGCGATGCAACCAGCCCGACCCATGCCAAGTGGGACACAAGACGTCCGCGCATACTAGATTCCTTTCCTGCCGCAGATCGATCTGCCCGTCGCAGATTGTTCCGCAGCGTGCTGCCTCAGAGGCGATGCGTGTTTCCCACAACGTGCATCGCTTCACAAGCGATGCGCATTGCCCGCAATGTACAACGCTTCACAAGCGATGCGCATTGCGCACAATAAACTGATCTTGCTGCTCTCGCGGAAGGGTGACAAAGAACACGCTCCACCCTGTGACGCGGATCTGCAGCGACGCGTAACGCTCGGGATCGCGTTGGGCCTCGCGCAAGGTCTGGACGTCCAACACGTTGCACTGGATGGCATAGCCGCCACGCGCGAAAAAGGTCTTGATCAGGGCCACAAAGGCATCCAGACCCTCCTCCCCGCGAACGGCGGAGGGGTGCAACATCAGGTCGAGCACAGTGCCGTTGGGCGTCTGGGCAAAATCGAGCTGCGTGACAGAGTTGATGAGGGCCGTCGCGCCGCGTTGGTCTCTGCCGGGCGCCGAGCCAACGCCTGGCGCCAGGGCCTCTCGCGCTCTACGGCCATCGGGAAGGGCGCCCGTATTCTGCCCCATGGTCCACTGATAGTCCAGGGAAAAGAGCGCGGCCTGCAGAGGCCCGCCGCGAGCGTTGTGCAGGGTGTGCACCTTGTCGCAATAGTCGTCGGCGATGCGCCGCGCCAGGGCGTCGGAGGCGGGGTCGTTGTTGCCCCACTTGGGCACGCGGCGCAGGAGGAACTGGCGCAACGGTTCATGGCCGTCGAAATCATCGTCCAGCGCGCCGAGCAACTCAGTCATCGTGCAATGCGCCTCTTCGAATACGGCCTGCCTGATGGCCAGGAGACCGTCGCAGGTGTTGGCCAGAGCCATCCCCACGCACCCCGTGGCGTTATAGTGCGCGCCGCCCTGGCCGATATCCTTGCCCGTGGCCAGGCAATCGTCGATCGTCCCCGCGATCAGCGGCGAGGGGTTGATATTCGGCCATTGCCTCTCGTGGGCGCGAACATAGGCGGCCGAGCGCTCCAGGACAAAACTCATCTGCGCGAGGTAGGCGTCGTACACCTCCTCGAAGGAGGAGAATTGGCGCGGGTCTCCCGTGCGCGGGCCGAGTTGCTCGCCCGTGAGGGGGTCCTGGCCGTCGTGCAGGGCCAGTTCGAGCACCTTGGCCAGGTTGACCACCAGGTTCATGGTGCAGGCGGCCTCTTTGCCCTCCACCGCGGGCTCGTAGCAGCCGATGGGGAGGTAGATCCGCGCGTCCTCGAGGGTCTTGCCGCGCTCGAGCAGCCCATCAATGGCGGGGACGTCGTTCATCAGCACAAAGGAGTTGTGCCCCCCGCGGATCAGGTCGGCGACGCGGTAATAGAAGCGGTCGGGCGTGCCCGGGTAAAAGCGCGCCGAGAGCTTGGGGTCGGGCGTGTTAAGCTCCTCGTAGGCCTCTAGCGCCAGATAGGTCAGCTCGTTGGTGGCGTCGTTGCCCTCGCTATCCTGCCCACCGAACAAAAAGTTCTTGCCGTTGCGGCTGCCCTGCGTCCGGGCAAAGTGCTTGAACCAGAAGAATTTGAGCAGCTCTTTGGCCTGCTCGGGCGTGAGGCGGCCATCCTCGATGTCGGCGTGGTAGTAAGGGTAAAAGGTGCGATCCAGGTGCCCCGCGGAGCGCACGAGCTCGCCCTCCATCTCGATGAGCTCGTGCATCCACCAATGGAACTGCAGGGCCTGGTGAAACGTGAGCGGGGCGTGGGCCGGGATTTGGTCGCAGGCCTCGGCCACGATCTGCAG
>CAYQDH010000486.1:0-4306 GCA_964416075.1 uncultured Anaerolineales bacterium
ATGAAGGTAGCCGGGCTACAAAAGGTTAGTCTCATCGACTACCCCGGCCATATTGCGGCGACGATCTTTCTCGCTGGGTGCAATCTGAACTGCGGGTACTGTCATAACCGCTGGATGATCGATGCCAGCCAGGTTGTTGCTGCTATTGCTGAAGAGAACCTGCTGGCCTGGCTCGAGACGCGTCACGGTCGCATGGAAGGTGTCTGCGTTAGTGGGGGAGAGCCCACCCTGCACGCAGAGTTGGCTGGCTTTCTTCAGGCGATCAAGGTGCTCGGGTATGCCGTCAAGCTCGACACGAACGGCACGCAGCCCGAGCGCCTTGATCGTCTTCTGCACGATGGTCTAGTAGACTATGTCGCCATGGACCTCAAAGCGCCATTCGATGAACGCTACAATGGCATAGCCGGCCTGGTGGTGGATTGCTTCGCCATTCGCAGAAGCATGGCCGTCCTGCGTCACTGGGGCGGAGCCTATGAGTATCGAACAACGGTGCTCCCATCCCTGGGGGAGACGGCTCTTGCTGATATCGCTGCGGAGCTCAGTCCCGCGGAGACATGGTACCTGCAGCGCTTTATCCCCGTTTCGGCCTCTGTGCCAGCCCCAGCTCAGGTGGGTATCATGGACGAGCAGGCCCTTCAGGCACTAGCCCAGGGCCTGCGTCAGATAGCTCCCGGCGTCAAGGTGCGAGGCGTTGACTAGGCTAGCCAGTTTGGCGTCCACTTTAGGTCCCTACGATGACGGCAACTGCTTGGGCTGCTCCTTATCCTCGCTAACCTTGCCCTGGACGATCATCTGGTCGAACATCCGGCGGACCTCTTCTTGCTGCAGGAACGCAGAGAGCAGTGCCTGTTTGTAGCGCACGGCTTGCGCGCTTTCCTGTGCCTGCTCATCCATTCGTGTCAGTAGCTTGTCCGTCATATCGCCCATCAAAGCACGCAGATCCTCCTGCTTGCGCGCCAGTAATTCGTGCAGCTGTTCGTTCTCAAGCAGCAAAGCGCTAACCACGTCGCGCTGTTTGCCACCAAACAGCCCCAAGATGCCTGAGGACGTGAGGCGCTCTCGTAGGCGGCTGGTCTCTTGCTCCAGGGCGACAATACGGTTCTGCTGTTCGAGCATCCTGGCTTCATAGTCGGCAACGAGTTTCCGCTTGTCTTGAGCGACCGAATCCATGAGCCTTTCGATAGTGGCTTCCTGCAAGGTGCGTTGCTCGCCCAAGGCTTGGCCGCGATGGCGGTGCTGGACATAGTTCAGCACCCAGATAACAATGGCCGCTAGAGCGATCATGACGAGCACAGTAAGTAGAACGGGAGGCGAAAGAAGAGTATCTACAAAGCTTTCATTCATGCGTTACACCCCCTTGTGACCGACCTTTCGGTTCAAATGTTCTTGGCATAGACTTGCCACCGTTTGTAGATGCGCGCGCCCAGCCGCTCAGCTAGGCGTGGCGTCATCGGATTATCGGCACTGGTGATCGAGAGATCGGCCCAGCGATAGCCTTTGGCCAATGCCCGAGAGACCAATTCGTGGTACATCAGGGCGTCGACGCCCCGTCCCCAGAATTCCGGCAGCACCAACACGCTTTTTACGCAGAGGCACTGGGGATCCTGGCGCGACGCCTGCTTCGCCCTCAGCCAGTCCCAAGGGTAACGCAAGCCATTGGCTCGAATGAGCGTCTCGTTCAGGTTGGGCATGCCGAAAAGAAAACCTACTGCCTCGCCCTCGACCTCACCAAATAATATTAAGTCCGGGTCGATAAAGGTGCGTAGTTGGCGGGCCATGGCGGCCAAAGTATCTCGGTTCCAGGGCATGAAATCGGGCAACACTGCCAGGGCGTGGTTGAGTAGATGGATCACCCGATCTACCTCATGATCCCAATCGTCCATCTTGCCGCTTCGCACATGCACATGGCCCCGGCGGCGCACCATCTCGGCCACCCGTTGTAGCTTGGCCAGCTTGCTGTGTGGGTCGCCGAAATCGCCCAAGGGTAGCTCAAGGGCAATATTCTGCCCACGCTGCTCGATGAAGCCATAGCGCGCCACGAACTCTCGATAGTAGGGTGGGGTGTGTCCGCACATCAGTGTTGGGGGGCGATCATAGCCCTCGATGAGGACACCGTAGGCATTCTCATAGTCAAGGTCAAATGGCCCCACGATCCGGTCCAGCCCGCGGGTCCGCGCCCATTTCTCGGCATGTTGCCACAAGATGGCAGCTACCTCATAGTCGGGGAGATAATGGTTGAAGCCAAAGATGGCCTCTCGTTTCCCTTGCTGGGCATTTAGCATCCGGTCTTCTGCGCAGCAGATGGTGCCGACTACCTTGTTGGCTCGCCACGCCATATAGTATTCGGCTATGCCATGGCCGAACCATGCGCCTCTTCTGGGATCGATACGTTCTGCTTGCTCGCTCAGGATCGGGGGCACCCAGATGCGGTCGCCCCGGAACACCTGCCAGGGGAAGGTGAGAAAAAGGCGGCGCTCTCTGGGTGTGTGGACGGCCCTGATCTCGGCTGTCATCGGTTTTCCTGGTATTCCTCCGCCGGACTTGGCCGGCGCCGCGCCAATTCCTGGCGGACTGCGTTATGCTCGTTTCTGGAAATGGGGTACAGTGCCGCAAAGCCGATTCCGGCGCAAAAGAGCATCGCCGGAATAGCTCCAGTAAGCAAGCGAATGCCTAGCAGGGCGCTGGGTTCCTGGGTAGCGGCGTTAGCGACATAACCACTCCACTCCAGGATCAGGCCGACCATGAAGAGAGCTAGTCCAGAAGCTGCCTTTTGCATCAGCATCACCAGGCTGTAGAACATGCCCTCGTGGCGTTGTCCGGTCTGCAGTTCATCCCACTCGATCGAATCGGGGATCATCGACCAAGGCAGGACGTGGGCGGACGACACACCGATGCCGGCCAGAGCAGCCAGCCCCAAAATGATCCCCAAAGGTAAACCCGGCTGCACCAAAACCAGCACAATCTGCACCATGGCCCAGAATGCGATGCCAACCATGTAAGCCACTCTCTTGTTTGTATGGCGGGAGGCCCACTCCCAGATCGGCAGCACGACAAGGGCGGTGACAAAGATCACCCCAAAGATGGCATCGCTGTATCCCTCGAGGTGCAACCAATAGCGGATAAAGTATAGCAAGACTGCTTGCACGATATCCAAGGCAGACCACGTAAGCAGGAAAATGCCCGCACTGAACAAGAAAGGTCTGTTGCCCAGCGCGGAACGTAGAGAATCGCGCAGGGAAGGTTGCGCCCCGCTGGTGAATGCGGGGTGTTCGCGCGTGCCGTAAAAAACGGCCAGCAGAGGGAGAGCACTGATAACCGCGAATATCACGCCGTTCAGCCAGACCCGTGTCGCGTTTTCGGGCCGGAACGACCCCACAATAAGTAACGGGACTGTGAAAGCAATCAAGCTGCCGAGGATCGAGAAAGCCATGCGGTAACTGGTCAAGGCTGTGCGTTCATCATAGTCCGTCGCCAGTTCGGGCGTCAAAGCAAAGTACGGCATATATACGAATGTGGCGATCGTGTCGTACAAAACATAGATGGCTCCATAGTATACCGCCAGTCCGACCTGACTCTCGATCGGGGGACGCCACCACATCATGGCAAAAACCAGGGCGAAAGGGATGAAACCGACAAGTAGGAAGGGCCTGCGTCGTCCCCACTTGGTTCGTGTGCGGTCAGAGATGTGCCCAACGATGGGATCGTTGATCCAGTCCCACTGTTTCGCGATCATGATGGCCAATCCATCCAGCGCCGGGCGTAAGCCCACGACATCGGTGAGAAATAGCAGAAAGTAGATCCCGATCATCGTGCTAGTCAGGCTAAAGCCAATGTCCCCTACGCCGTAGAGAACCTTGGTGCGACGCGCCAGATTTTGGGCTGTCATGATCTTCCCCTAGCCATAGGATCGCCAAGCCTTGCGGACGATTGTACTCGAACTGGGTTATGTTGCCAACGATACCTTCCACGTTCTCATCGACCTGCAGCGTCCTTTGGTGATGAACAGAAAAGGGATAGAATGAGCCCGAGAAAGGGGATTGGGGATCATGAAGCGCCTCCGGTTATATCTCATTGGCTTTATAGTCTTGATCCTGATCGTGCTGCTATTGGGCAGGTACGTGCGTCGTACCGGTATGTTGGAGGGCGTTAATTCCACACTGGGCCAGATCAGAAAGGCTAACAAAGAGGTCCCTGCTTCGCCCGTGGCCAAGGCAGAAGACAAGACGTCCCAGCCCAGAAAAGCCGCTTCTGTGCCGACCGCTGCAGTAATACCGGTCCGCCACATTGAAGACCTGATGCTCCACCT
>CAYQDH010000487.1:0-2467 GCA_964416075.1 uncultured Anaerolineales bacterium
AACTCGACCAGGATGACCAGCACCCGGTCGGTGCCGGTCCTATCCAACACCGCAGCGCGGGCGGTCTGCCCCGCTTCCAATAGCCGTTGGCGCTCGCGGATGCGCCAATAGTCGAGCGTGTTGGGCTGGTCGATGCCTTTGGGTGCGACGACCCGCCCCGGCTCTGGCTCGCTGGGGGTCGGCCCGGACAGGTAGATCTCGTCATCCGGTGCGGGGGGATTCGCGCCCACCGGCATGGCCAGCATCAAGGTGAAAACAGTGACACAGGCCATCACAGCCACGGTGTAGAGTATTCGCCACGTTTTCGTACTCATTCCCTTCCTCCTCGAAGTCCAAGTCTTGAGATGATCAAGAAGACGCTACCCCGTTTGCGACGTTTCACCTCCCTCCCAGGCTTGACGCCACGCACGAACTGGCGGATTGCACGACCTAGCCACGGATCCAAGCAGGGGCCATCTCGAGGTTCTCAGACAACAGCCAGATAGGCTCCGGCCCACCCAACAGGTAGCCTCGCGGATGGCTGGCCTCAGCGGCATTCCTCCGCGCCCACAATGGAGCCAGTGTATGCCGAGTTCGGCCACTTGTCAACACTTTTTGTCAACAGGGTGGACCAAAATGAGGTTAACGGGACAGGCCGTAACCCATTAGATAGCGGCCACGGAAATGCTTGACCGGGATAGCATCCATTGCGGAGACACCGTTCTCATGAAACCATTCAGCTGCCAAGCGCAGTTTGGCCTCGCTCACATAGAGCTGGCTCGGCTGTAGCGACGTGAGAGGCAACAACATAACCCTATCACTCGGAACCGACGTCCGCCGGCTCTGTAGAAATGCTTCCTTTGTAAGAGCCAAGTGATGCTGCCGTTTGCCCTTTTGCGGTTGCGGGAGCGTATTAGCTACTGCCGGCTGCCATTTCCTTTTTCATGGCTCTCCCCCATCCTGTTCGGGCGCATTTCCTGCCCGACTTGAGTGTTATTAGCACACCCTGATGGGCACATTCGCCAGGGCTTTTTCCGGCCCGCACAGCCAAATGGGTTGGTCTACGAAGGTCTGGAAGTTACGATCTTGACCTCCGCAAGCACCAGCAATACCAGGCAGACGGTCACCGTTATGATTACAGCCAGGTACTGGCCGGCAAATCCGCCTGCCGACACATGCTTGATCAGAATGCCCACATAAGCCCAGATGAGCACCAGCCCGTACGCAATATCCCTTTTTCTGAGCATGGTGGCCACCCCGATGAGCAGGCCAACGGCGATGATGATCACCGCCCAGAGGGGCTCCGACATACCCCAGCCATTCCAGCCGGCGTCGACCAGCACTGTCGTCGCGTTGGCAATGGTGGCCACAGTGATCCAGCCAAAGTAGACACTGAAGGGGAGCCTGATAAAGGCTTTCTCCCGCCCCGAGAGTTGCACGCTGTGGGTAGCCTGGTTGATCAGCATCAGGCAGACAAGGAGCACAACCATCAGCAACATGGACAAAGGAATGCTGCGGTAATGCCAGGCAAAGATCCATGCGGCATTGGCAATGGAGGAGAGCGAAAAGAGAACATTGACCCTATTCAGTAAGGAGGTAGTGCTCGCGCTCTGGTCCTTTTGGAACAGGCCGATTTGGTAGAGCGTATAGCCCAAGAGCAAGAGGTAAATCACCCCCCAAATCGCAAAGGTCAATCCTGCTGGGGCAAAGAGGTTGGGATACGAGTCCGAGACTTGGCCGGTTTCCAGCCCGTTGATCGGGAGAATGTTGGCCAGAGCATTGACAATAATCATTGCCAGAAAAGTGATCACCGTGACGATCTTGCGCGTTCTTGCGTTTGGCGTGCTTTCCATCTTATGGCCTCCTCGCGAAAACAAAAATATAGAAATGCTGTAGACTATAGGCTATCATTGGCCCCACCATAGTATTATACGCGAAAGCGCTCCATTGCGCCAAGACAGGAAGCACCATGGGTGTGTGCGGAATATTAGGTTACTTGTCCACTCGTTGCAGCAATGCTACCGTCTCTAGATGGAAGGTCTGCGGGAACATATCGACGGGCTGGGCCTCTACCAGAGCATAGCCCAGGCCGGACAGGCGCTGCACATCGCGCGCCAGCGTCGCCGGGTCGCACGACACATAGACGATGCGCCGGGGCCGCTTGCGAGCCAAGGCCTGTAGCACGGCCAGGCTGCATCCCGCGCGGGGGGGATCCAACACCGCGGCAGAGAACGCGTCGTCGATCTCGGGCAATACCTCCTCCACAACGCCCTCGATCAGCTCCATGTTCTCCAACCCGGCGCCGTTGACCACCGCATCCTCGATGGCCCAGGATGATTCTTCGATGCCCAGAACCTGGGCCACGTGGGGCGCCAGCGACACGGCAAAGGTGCCCACACCACAATAGGCGTCAAGCACGGTGTCATCGGGCCGGGGCTCCAGATAGCCGTGCACCAACTCTACGAGGCGCTCCGCCTGCGGCGTGTTG
>CAYQDH010000487.1:2477-4298 GCA_964416075.1 uncultured Anaerolineales bacterium
CTTCAACCGTTCGTGGTAGTGATCGTTCCCGGCCAGGACCACCAGCCCACCGTCGAGCTGTTCATAGACCAAGGACACGGGCAGATCCACCTCGATCTCGGGAGGGAGCTCCTCGCTCCCTTCCAGGAGGATCAACTGCTCGCCGGTGTTGGCGCCTGCACGCAGCGAGACGCGGGCGATCCCCTGCGGCTCGATCTCTAGCGCGGCCCACAATTCATCGAGTAAGGGATGGATGATCCAGCACTCTTCGATGGGCACAATGTCGTGGCTGCGCAGCGCCTTGTAGCCCAAGACCCCCATCGGGTCGAACCCCAGCTGCACGTGGTTGCGGTAGGCCCAGGGATCGGCCAGGCCCACGACCGGGAGGACCGTGGGCTGGGCCTGCCTACCGATGCGCTGCAGCTGGGTGTACAGATTGTCGCGCTTGAAGCGCGACTGCCCCTCGTACGAGATATGCTGCCAATGGCACCCCCCGCAGACGCCAAAGTGCTTGCACGACGGCGTCACTCGCTCCGGCGCCGGTGAAAGGATCTCCAGCAGCTTGGCGCGAGGATTTCTTTTCTCCCCATCGGCTACCTCCGCGCGCACCCTTTCTCCGGGGATGCCCAGAGGCACGCGGATTATCCGCCCGCCATGGGTGGCGATAGCATCGCTCGAGAGATCCAGCGCGTGCAGATCCAGCGTCAGCACAGTCATGGTCCAGCCCTCATCCGAAATGGTCGCGCCACTCTAGCACCACACCAGGCGCCTGTCAAAAGGTAGGGTTTTTAATCCGCCTAACCGCCGTTGACACGACTGGCGAAACATGCTACCATCTAGTTAAGCTGTGGGATCAAGGATGATCCCGACGAGCCAAATCGGGTAGCAGGTCCGTCGCCTCAGGACGCATGGCGCCACTCGATGGCTCGATACAGTCAAATTGATTGTAAAAAGAGGAGATCGAGTTATGCAAATCACGATCAAGACCAAGAATATGGAGATGACGGAGAGGCTCAAGACCTATATTGAGAGAAAAGTAAACAGACTCGATCGTTTCTTGCCGGGACTGGACGAGGTCCGAGTCGAGCTGGCCGTCCAGCCCACCAAGAGCGCCGGTGACAGCCAGGTTGTGCAGGTGACCCTGCGCAACAACGGCACCATCCTCCGCGCCGAAGAGCGTTCCTCCGACATGCAGACGGCGATCGATACCGTGCTGGACAAGATGCAGCGCCAACTCGACCACTACAAGGGCAAGCATTGGCGTTCGATGGGGCGCATGCAGGGCGCGGCGCAATCCGAGGCTGAGATAGCGGCGGCAGAGGCTGCCGACGTTGCCGCGGCGGCCGCTGAGGCGGGTTCGGCCGTCGTGCGCACCAAGCGGTTCGAGACGCGCCCCATGGAGGTCGAGGACGCCATCGAGCAGATGGAGTTGCTGGGCCACGACTTTTTTATCTTCTTCAACCTGAACGAAGATGCGTTCTGCGTCGTCTATCGCCGCCGGGGCGGCGGCTATGGCCTGTTGATCCCAGAATTGGCCTGAACGTTCTGTGTGAGCAAGGCAGGGGTATACCCCCTGCCTTGCTCATTTTTGTGCCGCCCAGGGAGGGCCCGTGGCCTATCGTGCTATGATCCTCATCGTCTGCTCGGCGAATATCTGCCGTTCCCCTATGGCGGAGCATCTCCTCCGCCGCATGATCGACGAGGCCGGCGACCGCAGCGCCTTTCTCGCCGAGCATGGCCAACGCGCAGCCGAACAGCACGGCGAACAGCAGCACCTGCAGCACGTCGCCGGTAGCGAACGCGCTGACCACCGTGGTCGGGATCAGCTTCATCAGGAATTCG
>CAYQDH010000488.1:0-4293 GCA_964416075.1 uncultured Anaerolineales bacterium
GACGCCTGCGAGAAGGAGACCCGTCGTGCTCCTCGGTGACTTGTTGCACAATCCCTGCCCCGGTGTGGGTTGACGGTTCGCCGCGCACCAGGTATAGTATAGTATGGCAGGTAGATCAGTACCCGCCGTAACCGAGCACCCCGATTCTGGCGATCGACGAGAGAGATCCCAAGCAAAGGTATAGATGATGTCCAGCGAACCATATGAGCTTAATCCCGTGACACGCATTACGGTGGGAGTTGTGGGCCGCCCTGGAAAGCGAAGCTTTTTCTTGCAGGCGAGCCAGAGTTCTATCGTTGTGACCGTGAAACTGGAGAAGGAACAGGTTTTCGCTTTGGCCCAAGCGATCGATGAAATCCTGGAGAACCTGGAGCAAAGAGAGATCCGGCGCACGTCGGACACTAAGGAGCCTCCGATCTCCGATCTGAGTCTAGAGGAGCCCCTCGAGCCCGCCTTTGTCGTCGGGCAGATGGGGCTTGGCTTCGATGAGGGTGCGGACTCGATCGTGCTCATCGTCCAGGGAATTCCGGAGGAGCAGGAGGAAGAGCCCCAAGTAGCCCGCTTCTGGGCCAGCCCTGAGCAAATGCGCGCCGTCAGCAAGCTAGCCAAGGATATCGTAGCTCAGGGCCGCCCGATATGTCCCTTGTGTCAGCGTCCTATGGATCCCGAGGGGCATCTCTGCCCCCGCAGAAATGGGCACAGCCACAAGATTATGGAAGACTGACCGGTCTTGGGCTAACCATGTCTGAGATGCATGATTCCGAGCCCGATGGTTTGAGTGTCGAGCGGGTCATTGACCTGCTAGGCCATGGTGGGCTGGAGCTGCGCGGCCTGGTGCCATGGAGCTCCAACTATACCTTCTGGGCGGCGTTGCACGGCGAGCAAGTGCAGGCAATGGCCATCTACAAGCCCCGCCGAGGGGAGACGCCCTTGTGGGATTTCGATTCGGGGACCTTGTGCCGTCGAGAGGTGGCCGCCTACATGCTGAGCCGGGAGTTGGGCTGGCCGGCTATACCGCCGGTCGTGCTCCGCAGCGGACCCTACGGCATCGGCTCAGTGCAGCTTTACGTCGAACACGCCCAGGATGAGCATTTCTTTACCATGCGCGAGCAGCCGGAATACGCTGCCGCCTTTCGGCAGGTCGCTCTCTTCGACTATGTGGCCAACAATGCCGACCGCAAGGGGGGACATCTCCTCAAGGGAGACCAGGGGCAGGTTTGGGCGATTGACCATGGATTGACGTTCCACGTGCAATACAAGCTGCGCACTGTCGTATGGGACTATGCCGGGCACCCCATCGAGCCAGAATACCTGAGCGCCCTTTCCGATTTGCGTGCGACCATCGGTGATGCCCAGAGCCCCCTGTGTCAGGGGCTAAACAGGCTCCTGAGTCATGACGAGGTTGTGGCCACCCGAAGCAGGTTGTCGCGCCTAATCCGTGGCGGGATCTATCCCAAGCCGCAACCCTCGTCAAGAAATGTGCCCTACCCTTTGGTTTAGGGGAACGAATCATCTCTCCCTGGGTGTCACCCACTCGTCCGCAGCCAGGATTGAGGCGGGGATGGGCCACAAACCAGGCCCATCCCCGTGTTATATTATGTCTATTTCTCTGTGGATCTATTGCTTTTGGATATCCATGCGAATGTAGGCGTCGTTATTCGCCCCACGATCGGCATAGTGCAGCTTGATCCAATGCCTCCCCTTGTCGAGATGCATCGTGTAGGATTTGGTCTTGCGGCCGGTGTTTCCCCAGTCGTTCCAACGCTCAGTGCCGTCCACATAGAGCACAGCGCCACCATCATACTCTACGGTAAAACGATAGCTGGCCGAACTGTCAAAATAGCGATTTTCCTTGAATCGAGCCGACCAGTCGTCCGCGCGGATACCCGCTGCCGGTGATCCGAGCCCGGTGTCGACCAGGACCGTATCCATATACTCAGTATAATCACCCATCTCCTCTCCGCCCATTCTGACCGTGTTCCAGTAGTCAGCGCGGAAAAACTCTATGTCCGGATTGGGCGCGAAGGTCAGCTGGGCATAGGCGTTACTCACATTCTCAAAGTAATCCATCTGGATGACATGGTACCCCTTGTGCAGAACAATGTCCCCCTCAGCAGTGCGCTTGCCACCTTCTTTCCACTCGCTGACGACCAGGTTGCCATCTACCCAAACGCGACAACCGTCATCGATGGTAGCCTTGAAGGTGTACCCATCTGCCTCCAGTTTTTCTGTGTGGATCCAACGCACCGACCAGTTATCCCTGGGCATCCCGTCCATCGGGCGATCAAGGCCCCAGTCAAAGTTGATTTCCCCATCATTGCGCACGGTATATAGGTTCGTCAGATCCTTGTTCTTGTAGTACTCACCCGGCCACGTGCTGCTCGCTCCACCATACAGATACCTGAAGCGGCAATAAGACTCGCCCGTACCGGCTCGGTATGCCACAGTGAGCAGATACCAGCCATCCTCATCCAGATACTCATCGTCAGACCGAGTGCGATTGGGCCAGATGGCCCAATCATCGATGAACTCATCATGATCAGGCACCCACTTGTCCATCCAAAACCGCACGCCGCCGCTCTCTGCAGTGGTGTAAAAGACGTACTTGCCTTGCTTGAAATAGACTGGGCGCGTCCAGCGAGCTGAAAAGCCATCAACCGGCAGAGATGGCTCGGGGCTACCACCCCCCCAGTCATAGTTGATTTCCGACTCGTTACGTACGACCAGTGGCGCGCCACTCATAGAGTCGTTGGCCCAGTACTCGGCCCTCCACTCAGGATACAGATCCTGGTTAATCCAGAGCAGGCGCACCCGTGCACCCTTGGCAGCATCGTAGAATTCCAGACGTATCTGGTGCGATCCGCCGCTAATAGCCCCATCCCAGCGATAGGTCGCCGTGCCCCGCGCCGAACCGTGCCACTGATCGATGACCAGGTTGCCATCTATATAGAGACGGCCCCCATCATCGACTGAAATCAGAAAGGCATAGTTGCCGGCCTGGAACTGCTTGTTGGCCGTGAAGCGAACGGAAAAGTTGTCCACGGGCATGCCGACAAGCGGCGCATTCTCGCCCCAATACTTCTCTGGCAGATCATACTCCTCAGACTGTGCTCGGAAGGGCACACCGGTGAGTGAAGCGTTGCCGAAATACTCGACGTACCACCCCGGTCCTGGGGTTGGTGAAGGCGTTGCTGTAGGGGTTCTAGTGGGTGTGGGGCTAGGTACCCGCCGTACCAGCGGCAGGTACGTCTCCTCGCCATCGGCGGCGAAGGAATTGTTCCCGCGAGGCATAACAAGCAGGACTGCCGCAAGCAGTACCACTCCCACAACAACAAGATCTCTTAGACGGACAGACTTGAACATCAGTCAACTACCTCCTCGCATGATATGGTGCGCAACCTGGGTGCACGATCCAGCGAACCAGCGCCATGGTACCCAAGATATTGGCAATGGTCAAGTCAGGAGGGTGAGATGCGCTTTCCCCGCATCTCCGGCCAAGCCTTCTGGCCCGCGATAGCCCGTACCGCTACGGCTGCTCTATTGGCCAAGAGTGCAGTCAGAAGATCGTACCTTTGTCCAGCCTCCGGACTAGCCTATGCGCCGATGCGCTTGCGGAGCAGGGGCGGTACTATAGAACAGGGTAGGCATTCCGTCAGGAGGCCCAACGCGATGAATGCCCAAAGCATACTTATCCTGGCATTGACTATAGTGCTGTCCCTCGTGCAGTGCACGGCCGTCAAAGAGGCGGCATCCGCTCGCGCTTCTCTGGCACAGACGCCTCATTTTGTCGCTCTATTGGGAAACGACGAGCAGAATTATGTCACAATCGAGCTTGGCATCGTTAACCGAGAACCTCGAGCCCTGGAAAAGCAGCAGGGCATGCATGCTGTCTGGCATCTGGTGGATGTCGACGGTAACCTCCGGGCTGGCGGTATGCTCGAACACCTTCCATACCTGGCGCCCGGCGAAGCTTCCTTCCCCCTTCACTGGAGCGATGATCTAGAGCCCGGTCACTACACCCTAAGTTGGGGCTGCCCCGAACTAGGCTTGCACAAGACCGGTTTCCAGGTTCTTGAGCACCAGGGAAAACGAGTCCTGCTTCTTGACCACCCATAAATCGGGCGAGTGAGATCCCCTCTTACCTTCTCCTGCACAGACATACCACCATGCGGTGTCCATCTGGCGGCCACCCTCTTGTATGCGAGCAGACTTGGCCCGGTGTGCAACGAGGATCTTGTCGTGACCCCAGGGTCGCCCCAATTTGCGGGGCTATGCTATTGCTGCTATAATGCG
>CAYQDH010000489.1:0-4292 GCA_964416075.1 uncultured Anaerolineales bacterium
CCCTTCTATCAGTCCCCCTTTTTCACCCGCAGTTCCACCTGCCCCACCGTCCACCCGCTCACCGTGGCGGCGCCCACCAGCCGGGTGGAGCGCGTGGTGGCCTGCTCCCCGGTGAGGGAGGCCAGCATCTGCTGCAGCGGGTCGCGGATCGCCCCCCGCGTGCGCCGAGGGCGCGTATCCGGCTGGTCCAACGCGGGCAGCTCCAGCCAGCGAAAGGAGGTGCTGTCGCGGGTAGCAAAGACCTTGAGCACGTCCAGGCTCTCCTCGTACCCCTCGGGCAGGTAGGTCTCGAGCTCTACGGGGATGCTCCCCTTGGGGTCCAGCGCCTCGAAAGCCCCGGCCCGCGCGGGGTACAACTGGGCGATGCTCCAGTCCGATTGCAGGGCCAACACGGTGATATTGAGCACCCGATCGGGGTTGTTGGCATCGTACGGATCGGGCTCCTGGGCGTTCCGGATCACCAGCTTGACCCTCTCCTTGGGCTTGAAGATGGGCGCCTCGCCGCCTGGGGCGGCGATGGGCCGGGCGGCCTCCAGCGTCACCTGCAGCTTGGCCCGCGCGGCGGCGTTGGGCAAATCCAGGTCGCGCACGTTGTGGTACTTGGCCAGGTGCACCAGGCGCCCCACCAGCCTGGCCAGCGCGCCGGGATCATCCGCCCGCAGCGCCGGGCGCAGGTTGGGGATGGCCGCGCCGGCGGGGTCCCACAACTCATATTCGCCGCCCTCGTTGACCACCACCTGGAAATCGATGGGGTCGCTCCCCTGGGCCACGGCCACAAAGCCTTTGCCCTGTTGCTGGATCGCCGCCTCCACTCGCTGGCGCAGCGCGGCATCCTCGATGTCCACCACCACCCCGCGCTGTAGGCGCGCCTCCAGGATGTTCAGCAACACCGCTCGGGCGTCCACGTCGATCTCGCCCCGGCCATAGTCCTCCACGATATCGGCCCACGAGGCCACCTCCCCCACCTCGGTCACCTCCACCAGGGCCAGGCGCTGGTCCTCCTTCCGGTCGGCGGCCCCGTTCGGGTAGACGGCGAACTGGGCGCCCTCGCCCACGCCATGCACCTCACCGGCGTTGAGCCTCACCCGCCCCTTGTCGGCGCCGCCGCTCTCCACGGCTAACAAGGACACGGCGTACTCAGACGGCAGGGCCACCCCGCCCCACAGGGCGCGCTCCCCATCGCCCTGCAATTGCGGCGTCTGCTCCTCGAACTGGCTGTGCACCTTGGCCAGGATGCGGTCGTGCAGCATGCGGTATGTGCAGCCCTCGGGGGCCTGGCGCAGGGTATCGAGAAGCCAGTAGGTGAGCGCGCCGTTGTTCTCCTGGCCATCGAAGGGGAATTCCGTGGCATACTCGTTGGCCCGGCAGGCCGCCAGCAACACATAGCCCTGGGGCTCATACAGCCACCCGCTAGCGGGCTTACTCCCGCGTGTGGCGCCGCCCGCCGCCCCCTCCCAGGAAGCCAGCAGATCGGCCTCGGAGGCCACCAGGCTATCGGTGGGCCGTGGCGTGAGGTCGGGCTTGGATGCGCCGCGTTTGACGGCTCGCCCTTTGCCGCGCGTGGCGCCGCCCGAATGGCAGCTATCCAGCACCACGGTCACCAGTAGCTTCTTTTTCACCATCGCTTTGATCAGGTAGCCCAGCTCCACGTCGCGCAGGTAGCGGGAGGAGGGCTTGCCGATATCGGTGGGCACCAGCGCCTCGTCCAGGGCATCCTTGCCCTTGAGCTTGGCGTACGCGGTGGCGGCGCGGCCGCCGTGGCCGGAATAGTGGATGTATACCTGGTCCCCCGGTTGCGCCCTCTCCGTCAGCTGCTTGAAGGCGGCCACCATCTTCTCGTAAGTGGGCCAATGGTCCTCGGGCTCGGCAGGTGGGTCGCTGATCGTGAGCGCGGTCACGTTTTCGGGGGGCACCTTGACCCGATCGGTCAGGTAGGCCTGTACATGGCGCACATCGCGCACACAGCCGCCCAAGCTAGGATAACTGGATCCGCCGATATTGTTGGGGAAATAGTGGTCGACGCCGATGAGAAGAGCGTGGATGCTGGTCATGGCTCGCTCCTTTGCCTGGCTGCCGAGTGGCTGTCTTTCAAGCCTCTTCGGTGCAATCGCACACGGACAACTGTATTATACCGTCATCGCGAATGAATTGCATCGTCCTAACGTCCTATTTATTAGTACTGGAATAGTAGTGTAAGGGGACAGTTTCGACACTTTTTCCACCAGCGAATACAGCCAGATCGTGGGGTTTTTCTGATTTCGTCCGAGGCGAGACGGGCGTCTCGCACATGCTCACGGGGCTGCAGGATGAGGACATGTTCACCTTCGCCAGGCGCTACAACGGCCCCGGTCAGGCCGCCCAGTACGCCGCACTGATGCAGAACGCGCTCGGCGCGCTGCGCAAGGTGAAGGGAAGCTGATTCGCGCAGGCGCGCAACCCAACGAGCCCGGGCCAGAGGCGTAGCCCTGCCTCCGCGCCTGCCCTCCGCGTGTCCATGGCCTCCTTCACCTCGTAAGGCCGCAGGTCGGGCCACGGCCCCTACGGACTCTGAATGGGGGCAACCAACAGAACGACATCATTGCTCGGATAGCGGGGTACTGGTGTCGTCCTCAGAGTCATTCAGTATATCGTCCAGCTGGCTCTGGCAGTCCTGCCACCAGAATGGCGACTCCTCCTCTTCCACCAGGGTAATCAGCAGCTTGGCGCCCTCTGGCAAGTCGATATCCTCCAGGAGCTCGATCTTGCCCTCTCGCACGGTAGCCCAGATGGTACTGAGCATCATCTACCTCTGTGTCAAGATTTGGACCGCGAGGCCAAGGCGCCTATGCGCCGATCTAGAGACACGCTGACCGCCTCGCCCCGATCCCTCCACTGATTATAGTTTCGCAACGATGGGGGGTCAACTGCCCTGCGGCCAGAGCTTGGTCGTTGTTGCGATTCCGTCATCCTGAACGAAGTGAAGGATCCCCGCGCACTAGAGTCAAACCCTGTTGTCTGCGCCTCATCTCACAGATACAGCGACTTTGACAAAGCCCTGCCCTGCGGCGACTCACAGGTGTGTGAACAGTCGTTTCTGCCACCTCGGGCCACAACTCCGCCCAAGCCAGCGGGCCCATAGCATCGCCGCCGCTCGCGCCCCTCGACGATGACGACCCCCACGACAATGATTTCAAGGATTGACAGCAGGCGGGTACAAGATACAATCAGGCGCGGTGTGAGTCTGGCGCCACGCTTGATCCAGGGCGGTCAATCCGCTCAGCTCGATCGTGCCGCGGCAGACCGCCAGGGCACGCCTTCCCGTTTCTGCCCACCCATCCCTGCTCCCGAAGGAACAACGACCCTATGACCCAATGGAACCCCGATGCCTATCTGAAATTCCAGGACGAGCGCACCCAGCCGTCCTACGACCTGGCCGCCCGGGTTGGCCTCAGCAGTCCCAAGAACATCGTGGATATCGGCTGCGGCCCCGGCAACAGCACCCGCGTGCTGCGCGAGCGCTGGCCCCAGGCGCACATCACTGGCATGGATAGCTCGCCCCAGATGATCGCCAAAGCGCGGGCCGATTTCCCCCGTGAGACCTGGATCCTGGCCGACGCGGCCACCTGGGAGACGGACGAGCGCTACGATCTGGTCTTTTCCAACGCCGTCCTGCAATGGATCCCCGGCCATGCGGCGCTGGCGGACAAGCTCTTCGCCCTGCTCAATCCCGCTGGCGCGCTGGCCGTGCAGGTGCCCGCCAACAACGACTCGCCCATCTATCTCGCGGTCAACGAGGTCGCCGGACGAGAGCCGTATCGGGCGGCCATGCGCGGCTGTGTGGAACTGCTGACCTACCATACCCCCGGCTTTTACTATGACCTGCTCTCCTCCCTCTCGCCGCACGTATCGATGTGGCAGACCACCTACTATCACGTGCTGACCAGCCACCAGGGGCTGATCGATTGGTATTCCAGCACGGGGATGCGGCCCTACCTGGAGAGGCTCCCCGACGCGGAGCAAAAGAGGGCCTTTCAGGAGCAAGTATTGGACGCCTGCCGGACACAATATCCGCTGCAGAAAGACGGCAGAATCCTCTTTCCGTTCAAGAGGTTGTTCTTCGTGGCGTATAGGGGTTAGCTTGCGTGGGGGCTTAGCGCAGCCCTAGCCAGTCGCGCAAAGAAGCCTGGAGCCGGTTTGCATCAGCCGTCACGAGAGATCCGACACGCTTGGTGATCAGGCTTACGTGAATGGTATACAGACCACGCTTGACGGCCGTGGGCACGTTCAGCCCAGCCTTGGCCCAGGCGCCCAGC
>CAYQDH010000490.1:0-4288 GCA_964416075.1 uncultured Anaerolineales bacterium
CGCCCGGAACACGTGCGCGCAGCGCTCGATGCTGCTTCGAGCGGTCCCGTTGCCGAGGGTTGCGTCGGCGGGGGCACGGGGATGATTTGCCACGGTTTCAAGGGGGGGATCGGCACATCCTCGCGCGTGCTGCGAGCCGATCAAGGGGGCTGGATCGTGGGCGTCCTGGTGCAGGCCAACTATGGCCAACGCCATATGCTACGCGTGGACGGGGTGCCCGTAGGGCAGGAGATCCCCGTAAGCGAGGTCCCGGACCCCTATACCCCGGCCCAGGGCCCTGCAGCAGGAGGTAGCTCGATCATCGTGATCATCGCTACGAACGCGCCGCTCCTGCCCACGCAGTGCCGTCGCCTGGCCAAGCGCGCTACGCTTGGGGTGGCGCGCACGGGTGGGATGGGCGAGAATGGCAGCGGCGACATTTTCCTCGCCTTTTCGACGGCACAACAGGGCCTCGAAGCCCCGTGCGAGCCGGGCGAGGCGCTGACCGTGCAGATGCTGCCGAACGATGCCCTGGATCCGCTCTTTGAGGCGGTGGCCGAGGCCACGGAAGAGGCGATCGTCAATGCGCTCTGTGCGGCGACTACCATGGTGGGGAGGGACGGGCATACGGCGCATGCTTTGCCTTTGGATCGGCTGTGCGAGGTGATGCACAAGTATGGACGACACGCGGCATAAATGCACGCGCAACGGCTGCGAAGGCGGCCTGCGCCGCCTGGGAAAAGAAGACGAGCAGTGTCAGTCGATAACGGTCGAGTCTGCTTGTCGCTCGATTATGAGCGTAATGGCGCGGCATAAATGCACGCGCAACGGCTGCGAAGGCGGCCTGCGCCGCCTGGGAGAAAGGGAAGGAATGCGATAGGATTCACTTAAGCGCGCTTGACCATCAGGAACCTTGGGCGGAAGGTCCAAGGTTGGGGTCGAGACTCAAGGTGGGCTCAAGCGCCCAAGTCGATCATTCGGCCTCCAGCAAGAGAACGGCATCCTCCCACCCCTCCGGGCAGGTGAACGAGTGAACACCCGATGCGGCCAACATGCCCGCAGGGGTGCGCGTGCCATCTGTCGGATCGATCCACTGCGCGCGGGCCTGGCTTCCGGCGGTGATGGAAGCCATGCGGATCGATATTGTGGACGGCTCGCTCAGGTAAGCCAGGATCCAGCGCCCCGCGGCGGATCGTGAGGCCACGTTTAGGGCGAAGCCGTTCCCTGCGCCGGATGCCAAGATCGATGGATCGGGGACCATCTCCCACCAGCCAGGGCAGGAAGTGATGATATCCTTGAATATCTTGAGGTGCGCGGAGCCCGGTGCGTCGAGCCACGCGTCCCAGCGCAGCGGCGAGACCCATGCGTCGTTGTGGCCGTAGACATGGTATCCGCCGGCCAATTGCGACCAATAGGCTTGCTTGCGAATGTGGTGTGCGGTCTGCAACCTTTCGAACTCGACCCCCTCATAGGCCCCCTCGGCCATGATCACAGGTTTGATGGGTGTGCGCCGGTAGTCGGCCGTCACCGCCTCAACGATGCGATCATAGTCCATGCAGGTTTGGATCATATTGAAGGCCAGCCATGGCTCATCGTGCATAAAGCTGGAGGAGGCTACCGAAGGATCGGGATGCATGGTGATCAGGTGGCGGCCCCCGTCGCCCCCCTGCAGGCCCGCCGCCAACTCGCGACACACGGGTTTGTAGGCCTCCGTGGCGCGGGGATACATGCACCAGATCAGGTTGGGTACGTCGCGATAGCGTTGGGCCACCCAGCGCGCCCAGGCCCGCGCCACGGCCGTGGTGATGATCTCCACGTGCCATTGGTGATAGATGCCCACCACGAAGGTCTGTCCCGTCTGCTCCCCCAGGCGGATCATCGCATCGATGTGCCGGAAATATCGCTCGTTGGGCTTGAGCGGGTCATTATCGATCCACGGTTCCTCGCCCTCTAGGTTAACATAGGGAGCGCCTTTGGTGGGGCCAAAGCGCCCCAGGTCCACGCCGGTCAGCATGATCAAGATGATGTTAATGCCCTTAGACTGGCGATCCCGCAGGATGTGCAGCGCCTGCTCGGGAGGGAACATGCGGAACAGCTCCCATTGGGTGTCGCCCAGCCAAAAGACCGGGTTGCCAGCTGCATCGACAAAGTGACGGCCGTTGGGGCTGATCCGGATGGGGCTGATGGGATCTACTCTGGGGAATGCAACCTTGCTCATGAGACCTCCTCTAGCCCCAGCGCGTCGATGACAAAGGCGTAAACCTGTGCAAACTCGCGGAGATGGTCATAGCGCCCGGAGAAGCCACCATGGCCGGCTCCCATGTTGGTCACCAGCAGCAGACGGTTGAAATCGGTCTTGCAGGCGCGCAACCTGGCCACCCATTTGGCGGGGTCCCAGTAGGGTACCTGCAGATCATTGAGGCCACCCTTGGCGAGAATGTGTGGATAGCTCTGGGCCTGCACGTTCTCGTAGGGTGAATAGGAGAGCATGTAAGCGAAGGCCTGTGGATCATGGGGGTTGCCCCACTGGTCATATTCGATGACCGTGAGGGGCAGATCGGGCTTGAGCATGGCGCTGATCACGTTGGTAAAGGGCACACGGGCGACGACCGCTCTGAATAGCTCGGGGCGCGCATTGACCACGGCGCCCATCAGCAGGCCGCCCGCGCTGGCGCCCATGATGGCCAGGTGCTCCGGGGAGGTGTAGCCCTGGGCGATCAGGTGCTCGGCGCAAGCGATGAAATCAGAGAAGGTGTTCTTCTTGTGCATCAGGCGACCTTGCTCGTACCAGGCACGCCCGAGCTCGCTGCCGCCTCTGATGTGGGCGATGGCATAGACGAACCCGCGGTCGAGCAGGCTGAGACGCAGGGCATCGAATCCGGGTTCTCTGCTAAAGCCGTAGGAGCCGTAACCTTCCAGGAGCAACGGCGCGCGCCCATCACGGACCAGGCCTTTGCGGTAGACGAGCGAGATGGGGACCTGGGCGCCATCGGGCGCCTCAGCTACCAGGCGATTCGATGCGTACTGCGCCGGGTCGTAGCCGCTGGGAATCACATCCTGTTTGGTCACATGCCATTGGTCACGAGCCATATCATAGTCGATGACCGAGTCGGGCGTGACCAGCGAGCTGTACTGGAAACGCAGGACAGAGGTATGGAACTCGTGGTTGATGTCGGTGAGAGGCATGCCGGTGAAGACGGTATACGCGGGCTCGGGGAAGGCCACATAGCGCACACGCGAGAGGCCATCCGGTCCCGAGAGGCGAATCTGCTTGAGCCCATCGCGGCGCTCATAGACAGCGAGGTGGTCGCGGAACGCGGCCAGGCCCTCGACAAGGGTATCCGGGCGATGGGGAATGATCGTGCGCCAATGCGCCTGGCCCGGCGATAGCGTGGGAGCCTCCACGAGCTTGAAATTCTCGGCTTGGTCGCAGTTCGTGCGGATCAGGAAGCGATCTCCGTGGTGTTCGATATAATACTCGACCCAGGGCTGGCGCGGCTCGATGATCTGAAAGCCGCTGGTCGGCCGGTCGGCGGGGAGACAGCGCACCTCACTAGCGCTTTGGCTGGCTAGGGTGAGCAGCACATAGGCGCCGCTCCTCGTCCTGTTGACCGTCACATTGAAAGCGTCATCCGCTTCGTGGTGCACGAGCGCGTCGCCTTGCGGCGGCGCGCCGACCCCATGGCGGAATAGCTTATAGGGGCGGTGGGCGTCATCGAATACCGTGTAAAAGAGGGTACGGCTGTCGCTGGCCCAGGCTGCGGTGTAGGCCGTATTGGGAATGGGGCCATCCACCGCTGCGCCGCTGCGCATATCCAGGACATAAAGGTCAAAGATGGCCGCTCCGGTGAAATCCACGGAGTAGGCCAACAGGCAGTGATCGGGGCTGGGGTCAAAGAGATGGACACGGCAATAGGACTTGCCCTCCGCCAGGGCGTTCTCATCCAGCAGGACCTGCTCGGGAGCATCCAGCGAGCCGCGCTTGCGGCAAAAGACACGGTACTGCTGGCCGGCGCCCATGCGGTGGTAGTAGAAATACTCGCCACGGCGTTCGGGCGCGCTGCGATCCTCTTCGGGTATGCGGCCGCGCATCTCCTGGTAGAGACGCTCCTGTAGCGGCTCGGTGTGTTGCAGGGCGCTCCGAGCATAGGCGTTCTCGGCCTCCAGGTAGGCGATCACTTCCGGGTCGGCTTTGTCCTCTAGCCAGGCATAGTCATCGGTGAGCGTCCAATCGAGATGCTGGTAGGTATGCGGCACAGCCTTGGCCACGGGGGGCGGGGGCAGGTTCTGGGTCATGGCAAACTCCTTA
>CAYQDH010000491.1:0-4274 GCA_964416075.1 uncultured Anaerolineales bacterium
AAATAACAAGAGGCGCTGACACAACGCGTCCTATGAACGCGTCGTGCCAACGCCTCCTTTGCGAACACGGCAGGCGAAGGGATCTCTCCCCGCACCCTGAGGGCTCGATGGCTACCTCAACCCGAACTCCATCGAGCCCGGCGCCCATCGTTCCCCGAGGGAGCGAGATGGGTCGGAGGTTGTGTGGTGCGTGTTGGCCGAAGGGCTATTCTGTTTGCTTCACGCCCCATTATAACGCAGCAGGGCGAAATGTCAATGCCTCAAGCCCGGTAATTTGCCAACCGGCGGCCACGGCAAGTCGCCACATCTCGCCGCTATACCCAGCCCTTCAAACGACTGAACACCATGGCCCCCATCTCGTAGGCCAGGATCGCGGCTCGTGAGCGGGTCTGCACGCGCTTCCACCCATAGGCTGGTTCGCCCTCGGCGTACACCGAGAGTGGAAGTCGCGCCAGCCCAGCTTACGCGCGGTGGCCACGGCCCGGCGGGTGTAGAGGTCCAGCGTCACCAGCGTGGGCTGGCCCAGCCCCTCGCGGCGGATGATCTCCATGCTATAGGACAGGTTCTCGTAGGTGGTCAGCGAGCGATCCTCTTCGATGATCCGCGAGCGGGGCAGGCCCAGCGCCACGGCATAGTCGGCCATCACGCTGGCGTTGGAGACGCCCAGCCGCTGGTTATCGCCGGTGGACATGATGACTGCGGCCTGGGGGTAGCGCTGCCACCAGGCAAAGGCCAGCTCGATCTGCGCCCGCGTTGGGCGCGTGGGCCGGGTGCGGTCCACCACGGCGTAGGTGGGGATGACCAGGCAGCCCGGATCGGTAGGCGGGTTATCGGGGATGGTCCACCAGCGCGCCACAGCGTTCACGATGCTGATGCCCATCTAGGCCTCCTTTCCGATCAACCCGTGGGCCCATGCCAGGGCCTCCGGATACTGCGCGACATCCAGCACGAACTCTTGTCCGCGCGTGGCGGTGCGCAGCAGGACCTGATGGTCGTCGAGCACCGTCCAGCGATGCGGATCATTGTGATACGTCAGTGGCGTGCGCCCCCGCGGGTAAAACCAACGCGGCAGCCGCCAGAGCGAGCGGCCCTCGCCGGGCGCCGTGAGACACAGCCGTTGTTCATAGCGATCGAGAGCGGCACTGTCGGCAGCCACGTACAGGGTGTTCCAGCGCCGCTCAGGCTCATGACAGTGCGGGTGGTACAGCGCCCAGGATGGCGCGAGGTGCGGCTGGCGACCCAGGTCGAGCAACTCGCCCACGCGAAGCCAGCCATAGATCACATGCAGATCGGGCGCGCCCCTGGCATAGCGGTAGCGCCCCTGGATGCGCTCCACCTGGCGGAACCAACCGAAGAAGAGAAAGAGGTCGCCCACGCCGACGCCTTGCCCGGCCAGGTGCGCCTGGGCGGCGCCGGCCTGCCCAAAGAGGGGCCGCCAACCCTCCGCGCGGGGGTAGATGCCCGGCCGCAGGTCGGGGTCCAGGTGGGAGCAGTGATCGCCGCGGATGCGCCCGTGGGTGAGGTCATGCACGATCTGGCCGATTGACGTGCCATCCAGGTGCAGGTCGTCGTAGGTGATGGGTGAGTGCTGGCAGGGGATGGGCAAGGAGAGCAGCCGCCCATCCGGTAGGATGGGGCTGGGCGCCCCACCACACGAGGCATCGAACCCTTTGCGGCTAAGAATGACCTTGGTCATTGCTCACTCTGCCCACCGGACTGTCGTCCTTCCAACCGAGGCGAAGGTGCGACGGAGCGACTAGGTCTGCGCCGTCGAAGGTGGAGTCAATCTCCCACGATCTGACCCAAGCCGTCGATCAGCTTATCCAGTTCTTCGGGCGAGACTCGCCCCAACTTGGCAGTCAGGCGATCCACAGAAAGCGTGCGAATCTGACTGATCTTGGCCCAAGAACGCTTGGGTAGAGTGACGGAGAGTATCTCCATGGTTAGAGGAAAGCCTGCGGTGGGCGTCCTTCCTCTGCCAGCGCCCGTTCCTCGCGAGGGTCGAGTTTGGCGCACTCGATGGCCAGTCGACGGCGCTGCAAGCGCGCAAGCTTATCTTGGAGGGCTTCCTGAATGGCCTTACTCCGATTAGGAAACACATGCTGGTCGACGAGTTCATCCAGCTTGGCCAGTAGCTCGCTGTCAAGCGTCACGGCGACTTTAGTTGTGGTCACGCACTACCTCCTTGCAGTATGATGATTTATCCTACCATGATTTGCAGACCTTGTCGAGTTGCATGCAAGGATTATGCCCTGATCATGCTCATGTTTGTGCCTCGCGCGGGCGGACTGATGGCCCTCGATGAGCTAATGGCTTTTCTCAAGTTGTGCAATTCGCACCTGGGGCTCATCTTGCTCTACCCGAGCGCGGTCAGTGTGGCGCTGTTCATCATGGGGCAGAGCTTCCTGGTGGTCGCCATCTTTGCCTTTATCTATGTGTGGGGCGAGTATCTCATCGCCCTGACCCTGCTCGATTTCCCCGAGCTGGAAACCATCTCTATCGCCGTGACCAAGATCCGCGCGCGCTATACCTTTGCGGGCACCACCGACGTCCACTCGAGCTATGGCGCCGAATCGGCCGCCTACACGGTGGCCATGCTGCCGGCGATCATCGTCTTTGTGCTGATGCAGAGGTGGTTCGTGTGGGGGGTGAGCGAGGGGATCCTCAAGCTGTGAGGACTGGGCATTCACCGCCAAGATGTAAAGGACGCCAAGGCCCAAATCTGAAGACCTTGGCGTCCTTAACGGTTGGGCTCACGATAGAGATCGCGGCTACTCGGACGTGAGACGAGCGAACGCTAATTGCGCTCGGTGCGCATCAGGCGAAAGACGGTAGCGGTGATGGCCATGTTGATCACCCCCAGGAACAGCGACATGGTTGCCGCATAGCCCATGCGCATATCGCCCAGCAAGAATGCGGTGCGATACAAGTAGACACCCGAAGTCAACGCGCTTTCTCCCGGGCCTCCGCTGGTGCCCGCAAAGAGGGCCATAGATTCCACGGTGGCGCTCACCACCCCGGAGCCCAGCACCAATACCAGGGTAAAGATCGGCTTGAGCAAGGGGATGGTGATATAGATCCACTGCCGAAACGCGTTTGCCCCGTCCACCACGGCCGCCTCATAGACCTCGCGGTTGATGTTGTACATGCCAATGACAAATAAAAGCGTCCAATACCCAAACTGGGACCACACCGTGGGCAGGACCATGGAAAAGAGAGCC
This sequence comes from uncultured Anaerolineales bacterium, assembly GCA_964416075.1. Taxonomy (GTDB): domain Bacteria; phylum Chloroflexota; class Anaerolineae; order UBA1429; family UBA1429; genus CAYQDH01. Next base: position 3,222 of record CAYQDH010000491.1, read on the forward strand.
CATTTGGGTGAGCCCAGCCAGTTGGGCGGGCTCTGCACGCCGATACCCTGCAGAAGGACGTTGATATAGCCGAACTTGACATCGTAGAGCTTGGCCCACACCAGCATGGCCACCGTGGTCGGCAGCACCACCGGCATATAGGCGATGACGCGGTAAAAGCCCGCCGCCGTGGCATTCTGCACCTTGGAGATGAACGTGGCACAGACCAGAGAAAGGAGCAACGTCAAGGGGGTAACCATCAGGGTGAACCTGAAAGCGATCCCCAGGCTCTTCCAAAACGTCTTGTCGCTGAACATCTCTGACCAGTTGGCCAGGCCGTTGAATCCGGCGAGTCCCTGAGTATCTTTGATGAGCCAGCGATAGTCGGAAAAGGCCATGAACAGGCCACGCAGGATGGGCCAGGCCTGAAAGACCAGGTACATGACGATCGCCGGGGCGACGAAGACATAGCCCCATAGGTTACCCCACTTTTGCCTGCGGAGGTTCATGAACTCGTTGGCGAACTCGCGCAGCACCGCTGCTTTGCCCTGGGCCTGGACCTCGTCGACTCGTTGTCTTGGTACGCTTGCCATAGTGTCTCCTCTATCCTTTTCTAGGTCCCAGGACCCGTCACATCTTGAGGATGCCCTCGCTGAGGCCGCGCATGAACCACCTCTGCATGAAGACAAAGACCAGGATCACCGGCACCATGGCCACCACGTAGGCGGCGGACTCGGTGCCGTAGCCGGCCAAAATGGAGGAGGTAAAATGCGCGCTCCAACCGCTCAGCTTGGTCACGGCAATGGAGATGGTCTCCAACTCGGGGAAGTCGATCAGCGTGAGGGTGGTGAGGTACTCGCCCCAGACATAGATGAACTCAAAGATGGCGACCACCAGCACGCCCCCACGGGCGAAGGGCATGTCCACACTGAGGAAAAGACGCCAGGTGCCCGCCCCATCGATGAGGGCGGCATCCTCGATCTCGCGCGGCACGGCAAGAAAGTTCTGCCGCATGATGAACAGGGCCACGCTGATGGCACTGGGAAAGAGCAGTATCAATCCCAGGTGAGTATT
>CAYQDH010000492.1:0-4258 GCA_964416075.1 uncultured Anaerolineales bacterium
CTCGGACACCCAGGCGCGTGTCTCCATGCCCGCCACACCCCGCACCTGAACTCGGTCGCAGGCCTCCAGACACTCGGCCACGGCATCGAGGACATCGAAATCCACCATGCCCACAGCGTGCCAACCGCTCTCTCTAGCCAGCCAGGCCAGCGATGTGGGCGAGTGACCGTAGCCGTTGTAGGAGAAAAAGGTGTGGCAATGCATGTTGACCAGGTCGCCTGGCACGGGCAGATCGACCTGCCCGGAACGGCAAGCGGCCAACAACTTGTCGAGCGCATCGCTACGTATTTGGGGATCGAGATTCTTGAGACTCGTCCGAGCCTCGTCGATGGAACGTGCCATATCGCTCTCCTCCGTAGGGGTGGGCCAACCAATGCTTGAGGGGTCTATGCCCAGGGTTGCGATAGCAGCGCAACCACAACGTTTGGCGCTGCTTACATGCTGAGCCACTATACTGCGACGGGTAAGCGATGGCAAATGCGGCGACCGGGGGGCCCATTTGACGCTGGGGCGCGCTCATGCTACCATCCTCCCATGGGCACGCCAACAGAACCTGGAGATCGCCTTTCCAAGGCCGTTGCCGCCGCGGCTCGGCGACTGACGACCATCAATGTGCTGGTAGCTTTGCTGGTTATTGGGAGCTTTGCTGGGAGCACCTATGCTCTGCTGCGGTCTGGAGCGAGCCCTACCCCGGAAGTGCTGACCCCCCAGGTGAGCGTGGTGGCCACTGAGACCGTCGTGTTTCAGTCCATCGTCGTAGCCACTCCAATGCCTACGAGGACGCCTCGAACGCCCACAGTTACGCCAACGTCATCGCCTGCGCCTACCCGCACTCTCACCCCTTCCGTGACACCTAGTCCCACACGGACCCCCATTCCGCTCAAGAATGAGGTGACGCGCATCGTGGCGCCGTCGATTGGCCTGGATTCCAAGGTCGTCGCGGTGGGTATTACGGAGCGCTATAAAAAGGGTGTCGTGGAGAGGGTCTGGGAGGTTGCCAACTTTGCAGCCGGCTATCATCGCGGTACCGCCCTGCCCGGGCAGATAGGGAATACGGTGATTGCTGGGCACAACAATGTGCGTGGCGGCGTGTTCGCCAACCTGTACAAGCTGGTGGAGGGCGACGATGTCTACGTGTACCTGAACGATTTCGCCTACCGCTATCGCGTCAGTGAAATCGTCAAGGTGCTGATCAAGGGCGCCTCAGCTGAGGAAGTGGAGGAGAACCTGCGCTACATCATGCCCACCGACGACGAGCGCCTCACCCTGGTCACGTGTTGGCCGCCCTGGACCAGCACATATCGCCTGATCATCATTTGCCGTCCTGTTCCGTTCGATGCACAGTAGCCAGCGAGTGGGCCAGGGCGCGCCATTCCTCGATGCGCAGAGTCTGCGGTCGGCGGTCGGGGGCGATGCCTGCTCGGTCCAGCGCGTCTAGCACCAGTTCATGGGCTAACGGCAGGTTGTGCGTCAGGCTATTGTGCAGCTGCTTCCTTTTCTGACCATAGCCCGCTGCCACCACACGGAAGAAGAAGGTGAGTTCTGCTTCGGGAATCCTCGGTTCTGGCAGAACACGAATGCGCAGCACCGTGGAATCCACCTGGGGACGGGGATAGAAGGCGCTGGCGGGCACTCTGATGATCTTCTCCGGGTCGCCGAACACCTGGATGCTGATAGCCAAAAGGCTCAGGTCGCCCGGCTGAGCCAGAATGCGATCGGCCACCTCTTTCTGCACCATAACCGTCATCGCCTGGGGGCGCACCCGTGCCGTAAGCAGGTGGCGCAGGGCGGCGGAGGTAATATAGTAGGGCAGGTTGGCCACTACCTTGTATTGCAGTTGCTGCCCATCGGCCAGGCCAAGTGACTGGCGGAGCGCGTCCACAGGATCGGTCTCCAGGATGTCGCCCTGGATAACGTGCACGGATTCTAGACCCCGGAGCGTCTGTGCTAGGATAGCAATCATCTTGCGATCCAGTTCCACGCACACAACCGTAGCCCCCCGGCCGGCCAACTGCTGGGTTACGACGCCCACGCCGGGTCCCACCTCCAATACGATGTCGCCCGGGCCTGCCTCGCTGGCTTGCACGATCCGGTCGAGGACTGCGCGATCGACCAAAAAGTTCTGCCCCAAGCCTTTCGAGGGGCGAATGCCGTATTGATCCAGGATCGACATTACATCCACAGTTCTTGGTCCTACCTCTTCTCCTTGGGCACATCAGGGATGAGCCAATCGATCTGTCCCGCGGGCGGCGCGGGCGCCAAGACGTAGACGTCCACCCAACGATACCAACCTACCAGGTTGTCGTCGTCGTAGCAGAGGTCGATGCGGCGGCCCTTGATGCGCCCCCCAGTATCCCCTGCAACAGCGACGCCATAGTCCGGCACGTACACCTGTTGGCCCAGTTTGATCACCGAGGGGTCGATGGCCACGATCCCTTTGGTGGCCCTAAGCCCCATGCGGGTGATGCCATAGTATCGAGCAGTGACCGATACGCCAGCCGTAGCAGCGCTGTAGGCCGTGGCCAGCATGCGTATCTTGCGCCAGTAGGTAAAGGATCCCTGGGGTGTGTCGATGGTCCGCGGTACGATCATCGTGCCGTACTTGATCACGCGATCGAGGGGCCGACGGGCGATCCACTCTTCTTCCTCAACCTGATACGTCTGGATGTTATTCTCGTAATGAACCCGGAATCGTCGTCTCTCAGCGCCCTCGGTGCCCCAGTGTGCGGTGTACCGATCGTCGATCTCCATCGTGCTATCGGCTTCCCAGCGCGCCTGGAATGGGATAGGGGTTTCCTCAATATAGTGCTCCTCTACGACTCGCACGACAGACACCTTCATGTCACGCGCAATGGCAGTCCGGGGATCGGGCACCAAATAGTCCCTAGGCCCCATCGTGACGTGCTCGGCCTCCAACAACTCTTGCACCGTGTCTCGGCGCGTGCGTAGCATCCGTGCATCGCCACCCACATCGAGCAGAACCGGCTTGGAGCGCTCGATATAGATGGCCAGCCCAGGTGTCACCGCTGCTCCCAGGCTGGGAAAGATGCGGTCGCCGGCATAGATGGTCATGTTCTTCTCGAACAAGGCCTCTCCCACAGTCTGGGCGGTTGTGTAAAAGCTGACAGGGATGCTGTCGTCTTGCACGCTGATCAGCACCGCGCGCTTGAGAACGAGGCGAACAGGGCGTCGCAGCTCGGCCAACCAGGCTCGCACATTCGGCTGGTCGGGCAGGTCGGGGTCTGGTAGTGGGGTGGCCAGGTCGCACAGCTGATCGAACAGAAAAACCTGGTCATGGGGAGATACGGTGAGTTGCAAGTCCGCCAGGGCGGCATTCACGTCCGTAGCGTGAGTGCGTGCCTGGGAGACACCTGCATCGTGCACGAGGACCACGGTGCGAGCGATGCTCAACTGCAAGGACTGGCCCTCTCGAAGGGCTATCTCATCGATCTCCTCCACGAGGTCCTCGGGGCGCAGGGGAATCCTCATCTCGTGCAGAATCCCCTCCGGGGTCCGCTGGTGGGTGCGGTGCTCAAAGGGCACCCCGTTGACCTCTACAGTGGCCGTATACAGGGTGCTGGAATAGATGGAACCCAGCACTGCCAAGATGAGCCCAAGGCCCAGACCTATGGCAACCCAATGCCCAAGGCCTGGCCACGACGCATTCCGTTGGGGACCGGAAAGCTGTTCGGTTGGTGATGCGGAGCCATTCAGAGGATTCACACCTTGTTCCTTGACAGTGCGCGGGCCGCGCTTTCTCCGGCCACGTATCCTGTAGTAAACGCGATCTGCAGATTATACCCGCCAGTATCGCCCGCCACATCGATGATCTCTCCGGCCAGGTACAGACCCTGCACCATGCGCGAGGCCATTGTACGCGGATCGATCTCCTGGGTGCAAACGCCCCCGATGGTGACCATCGCTTCGGCGATGGGACGAGTTCGCACCACGGTCAAGCGCATGCGCTTGATCAGGTCGTACAACTCCTGGCGCTCCTTTTTGGACAATCGGCCTAGCTCTCGCTCCTGGGGGATCGCGCTCTGTGCCAGCAGGTAGTTTGCCAGTGCCTGTGGCAGATAGGCTCGCAGGAATCCGAGGCAGCGACCACGAGGTCGGCTAGAGGCTGCGCTGCGCAATTGTTCTTCGAATAGGCACGAGTCCAGGCCGGGCGCCAGGTCCAGGGTCAGTAGCAAAGGGCCATCATGCAGGGCCTCTGAGGCCATGAGGCTGAGGGAGAGGATGACAGGACCTGACACAC
>CAYQDH010000493.1:0-2244 GCA_964416075.1 uncultured Anaerolineales bacterium
TTGCCCACGACGGCCACGAACTCACCCGGATCGATCTGCACATTGACCTGCCTGAGAGCTGTGAAGGTGCCAGCTGCACTGACATAGGTTTTGACCACATTGCGGACGTCGATAAGGCACTCACTCAGACGATGGCCGTTTCCTCTATCCGAGTGAAGAAGATCGAACGAAAGCTCAAGTCCGAACATTGCTACCTCCCAAAAGGTCACTCATCGGCGGTCAGGGGTGATCCGTCGGGGACTTTTGCCCGACATTGCGGGTCAGGTACCCTGCTACAGGTTCTTGTGCCACTCCAGCAGTGGCTAGGGACCCCATCCGCTCTCACTTGCTCTACTATACAATGCCAATCCGGAGAGTGCCCCCGACAGTAGGCTAGAATTGGTTCGGATGAGTGGCCGGACTTGGGCCTGCCCGAATGACTAGGCAGGCGGCCAAATGGGACGTGCCCCCGGGTTGTGGTATAATCTTCGGAAGGAGGCGAGGTGATGGCCGAGAAAAAACGTCTCATGCTGATCGATGGGCATGCATTGGCATACCGTGCCTATCATGCGATACCGCCGTTGACCGGCCCCTCGGGTGAGCCAACCAACGCCGTTTTTGGCTTTGCCAGCATGTTGCTCAAAGCCATTCAGGACCATTCTCCCGACTATGTCGTCGCCACGTTCGATATGGGGCGCACCTTTCGACACGATGACTACCAGGCTTACAAAGCGAACCGGGTAGAGGCGCCCGATGATCTGAGGGTGCAGTTCCGTCGGGTCGAGGAACTCTTGGCCGGCTTGGGGATCCCGTCCGTATCCAAGGAGGGTTACGAAGCGGATGACCTTCTGGGCACGTTGGCCGGGCAGGCCTCCGAGCAGGGCGTGGAGACCGTCATCATCACTGGGGACAGCGATATCTTCCAGTTGATCACCGACGACGTCTTGATCCTTACGCCGCGACATACATTTGGCGATGTCCAGGTGAACGACAAGAACAGTATTCGTCAACGCTATGGGCTGGAGCCCGGGCAATTGGTCGATTTCAAGGCGCTAGTCGGTGATACCTCGGACAATATCCCTGGTGTGTCGGGCGTCGGAGAGAAGACCGCGCTCGCTCTGCTCCAGAAGTACGGTTCATTGGAGGCTATCTACGAGCACCTCGATGAGGTCACGCCACAGCGCTACCGCAGAGCTCTAGAGGAGGGGCGCGCGAGCGCTTTTCTGAGCAAGCATCTGGCTACCATCGTTCGCGATGTAGATGTTGCGTTGGACCTCCAGGCTGCCCGATGGGGGCGGTTGGACCGCGAGCGAGTCCTGGATCTTTTTAGGGAGCTCGGGTTTCGCACTCTCGCCTCGCGCATCCCTCAGGCCGAACCAAAGAACGCCTGGTCCAAGGGATCTCAGCTGGGCCTCTTTGGTGGTCAAGAAGATGCCGAGGCTGTAAAAGGCGAGGCTCCGGGGCAATACACTGCGGTGAACACGCCGGAGGCGCTATCGGCGCTCGTCGCCGAGTTACGCCAAGCTTCGAGTATTGCCCTGGATACGGAAACGACCAGCCTGGATGCCATGCGTGCCCACTTGGTGGGAATCTCCCTTTGTGCGGTGACGGGTAAGGCTTACTATATCCCGTTGGGCCATGATGAGCGACTTCATACAGGGCCGCAGTTACCTGTCGAGTTGGTAGCCCAGAAACTGGCGCCGATTTTCGCCGATCCGAGCATTCCCAAGGTCTGCCACAACGCCATGTTCGACCTGATCGTCCTAAAGCGTCATGGCTTGCCTGTCGAGGGGCTGGCCGTGGACACTATGATCGCGGCGTGGCTCCTGGAGCCGGAAGCGCGTGGCATCGGCCTGAAAAACCAGGCGTTTCAACGCCTCGGCGTCGAGATGACCACCATTGATGGCCTGATCGGGACTGGGCGTAATCGTATCACCATGGATCAGGTAAGCATCGCCAAGACGACGCCCTACGCGTGTGCTGATGCCGATATGACCCTGCGCCTGGTGGATGTTCTGCGCCCCGAACTGGAGCAGCGGAATCAGTGGCGCCTTTTGACCGACCTCGAAATGCCGCTGTTGCCCGTTCTGATGCGCATGGAGATGCATGGCATGGCCATCGATGCCAGCTATTTGCGGGAGATGTCCAGCCAGATCTCGCAACGTCTCTTTGACTTGGAGCGCCAAATCCACCAGTTAGCTGGCCATCGTTTCAACATCAACTCGACCAAGCAACTCGGTGTTGTGCTCTTTGAAGAGCTTAAAC
>CAYQDH010000493.1:2254-4257 GCA_964416075.1 uncultured Anaerolineales bacterium
GTCGTCAAGAGGACGCAGACTGGCTATTCGACGGACGTGAGCGTACTAGAGGAACTTAAGGACAAGCATCCCGTCCTTCCCCTAATTCTGGAGTATCGCCAACTGGACAAAATCAAGGGCACCTATGTAGAGGCCCTGCCCGCGCTGATCAATCCCCAGACAGGGCGTGTGCACACATCCTTCAACCAGACAGGCGCCAGTACCGGACGGCTCTCTTCCAGTGAGCCTAACTTGCAGAATATCCCTGTGCGCACAGATGTGGGGCGCCAAGTGAGACGGGCCTTTATCGCGCCCGAAGGCTACCTCCTCCTGGATTGCGATTATTCTCAGGTGGAGCTGCGGCTTCTGGCGCATTTGTCACGCGATCCGGAGCTCATGGGCGCCTTTCATCGCGGCGAGGACGTGCATGCTAGTACCGCCGCGGCAGTATTTGGTGTGCCTTTGGCGTCGGTCACCAAAGAGCAACGAAGCCTGGCAAAAGCGATTAACTTTGGCCTGATGTATGGAATGGGCAACTATGGCCTATCCTCTCGGACAGACCTGAGTGTTGCCGAAGCGAGCGCCTTTATCGAAGCTTACTTTGCGCGTTTCAGTCGTGTTAGAGAGTATCTCGATGCGACCGTACGTCGCGCACAGGAACAGGGGTATGTGGAGACGCTCCTGGGTCGTAGGCGTTACTTTCCCGAACTGAGGCTCGGAAATGCAGCCAACGTGGCCATACGTCGTGCTGCTGAGCGCGCTGCCGTGAACATGCCCATCCAGGGGAGCGCCGCGGATATCATCAAGCTAGCCATGATCGCGCTCGATCGTCGTCTCCAGGATTCTCACCTGGACGCGCACCTGGTGTTGCAGGTTCACGATGATCTGGTACTCGAAGTGCGGGAGCAAGAGTTGGACGCCACTCGGGCGTTGGTTGTTGAGACGATGGAAAATGCTTACGCGCTGGATGTGCCATTGAGCGTCGAGGCCAGCGTTGGCAAAAACTGGATGGAGATGAGTTAATAACCATGATTGACCTCGAGTTGCAGCAGGGCATCGCTCGGGCTCTGGAGGAGGCTCAGGAGAGTGGCGATCTCCCGCGCTTTGATCCCCCGAAGGATATCTCGGTCGAGCATCCCAAGGAGGAGCGGATGGGTGATTATGCCACTCCCGTCTGCCTACAGTTAGCTCGCCTTGCACGGATGGCGCCTACCAAGATTGCCGAGATTCTGGCCGGCCATCTGCGGCGGCAGATCCCAACACGGCTGTCATTTATCGATCAGGTTGAGATTGCTGCCCCGGGTTTTATCAACTTTCGTCTTGCAGGGTCCTGGCTTCTGTCGCAGGTCGACACTATTCTTGCGGCGGGCCAGGCTTTTGGGCAACTCTCCCTCGGCCAGGGGCGATCGATGCAAGTGGAGTACGTTAGCGCCAATCCCACGGGGCCGCTACACATTGGCTCAGCCCGGAACGCCGTGCTTGGCGATGCCCTGGCCAGGGCGTTGGAGGCTGCGGGCTATGCCGTGCAAAAAGAGTACTATGTGAACGACGCGGGTAGCCGCATGAGCGTCTTCTACGAGACACTCTATGCGCGGTATGCGCAGGCTCTGGGCATGCAGGAGACGGTGCCTGAGGACGGTTACCACGGCTACTACATGGTCGAGATGGGGAACCGGATCGCGGCTGAGCATGGCCGTGCGTTTTTGGATATGCCGCGTGTGCGTGGCGTTGAGCAAGTTGGTGCCATAGGGCTGCAACTCGTCGTGGACGGTTTTCGAGATGACATGGCATTCATGCAACGCAAGCAGAAACCGCAGCCCGAGGGGACCGGGCTGGTCCTCTTCCAGGAGGTGCAGCAGGCGATGCACGCGGAGAAGGTGCTCCGAGCTGCCGGCCACGTCGTGAGGCTGGTGGCGCCGCCGCCTGCCGCCAGTCGTGGCAGACCATTGCGCGACAAAGCGCCGAGGGCGGGCGCTTCTTTACCTGCCATGCCGGCCTGCAGTACACCGGCATGCCCATTTACG
>CAYQDH010000494.1:0-4250 GCA_964416075.1 uncultured Anaerolineales bacterium
GGGTGACGCTGTGCACCAAGAACCTGTTCGGCCTGCCGCCGATGGAGCCCTATGGCCGCAGCAGGCAGTATTTCCATCACATCATCCGCCTCTCCTACGTGCTGGTGGACCTGGCGCGGATCGTGCAGCCCACGCTGAATATCATCGATGGCCTGGTTGGGCAGTCGGGGCGCGAATGGGGCGGCCAGGGGCGCATCGGCGACACCCTGGTGGCCGGCGATCACCCCATCGCCACGGATGCCTGCGGCACGCATCTCATGGGCTATGACCCGCTGACCACCGATTGGCCCAGCCAGCCCTTTGTGCGCGACCGCAGCCACCTACATATCGCGCACGAGAGCGGCTTTGGCACCGTCGACCTCTCGCAGATCGATTTCCAGTCCGAGGTGCAGGCCCCGGTGGCCGATTTCCGCACCGAGGAGACCGACCCCTACGAGACGGTGCTGGCCTGGCGCCGCGGCACGTGCGAGCAGGCGCTCTATTACCGCGACCACCGGCAACAGTTCCTGGACCGCTATGCCGGGGAGTATATTCTGCTCCAGGATGGCGAGGTGCGCTGGCACGACAAGAAGAGCGACCTCCGCTACAGCCGTCGCGAGTTGGCCGGGGCCGAGAAGCAGAGCGCCATGTGGTTCAAGCTGGTGGATCCCGAAGAGGCCGAGGGGGAGCATTTCGAGGTCTATGAGCGCGAGCTGGCCAAGCTCAAGTAGCTTGTGCACTGATTTTAGACAGGATTTACAGGATTAGGGATTAGTATTTTTTTTATTTTTCTTGCATTCTGTTAATTCTTCCCTTATTTTCTACAATAGAACAAGGAGTTAACTGGATCATGATGGGATATTTCACGTCTTATCCCTCTTTAATCCTCCTAATCCTGTGAATCCTGTCCAAATTCCTTCAGGAGTAGCGTCATGTCACTGCCTGAAACGATGATGGCCGCGGTGATGCCGCGGCCGAACGAGATCGAGTTGCAGACCGTGCCCCTGCCCGCGCTGGACCCGGGAGATGTTTTGATCCGCGTGCATGCCTGCGGCATCTGCGGCACCGACCTGCATCTGTTCCACGGCGATTCGCGCGGCGCCGCCTATCCCCTGATCGCCGGGCACGAGCTGGCCGGGGAGGTGGTGGCCGTGGGCTCTCAGGCTGACCCGGCACACCTGGGCGCTCGCGTCGTGGCGGAGGGGCGCGCGGGCACAGGCTTTCGCCGCGCGGGCGCCTATGCCGAATACGTCTCGGTGCCCCAGGAGATGCTGCACGTCCTGGCGCCCGATGTGGACATGGTCGAGGCTGCGCTGATCGACCCCCTGGCCTGCGCGGTCCACGCTGTCAACCGGGCCGAGCTCTCGGCCAGCGACAAGGCCGTGGTCATCGGCCAGGGCTCCAGCGGCCTGTGCATGTTACAGGCTGCGCGGGCCATGATCGGCTGCGAGATGGGAGCCGTGGACCATCACGAGGAGAACCTGGCCCTCTCTCGGCGTTTTGGCGCCGTGTTTACGGCCAATCCCAACAGCGAGGACGCGGCAGCGGCGATCAAGGCCTGGACCCTGGGCAAGGGCGCGGATTGCGTGTTGGAGGCGACCGGCCGCGAGGAAGCGGTGAACCTGGCCCTGCAGGCCGTACGCCGCAACGGGCGCATCGTCATCTATGGCGTCTTTGGCCAGCCAGTCACCGTGAACCTGGACTCGCTGATGTATGGCCAGGTGCACATGGTGGGCGCCGTGGGCAGCCCGGGCACCTACAACAAGGCGGTGGAGCTGCTGAGCAACCGCCAGGTGGAGCTGCGTCCCATCGTGGGGCGCGTGATGCCCCTCAGCCAACTGCCCGAGGCGCTGCGGATGCTGGAAGAGCGGCTGGTGTACAAGGTGGTGATTGTGCCGGATGCGCTGCTGTAGGGAGCCCCGGGCCAAGGCCGCGGGCCAAGGCTGCCAAGGCCACCTACGTGGCCTAAACAGGACATCTCTGTACGGGCGCTGGCCCCAGCGCCCCCTGAAGAGAGCCGGAGCCACTCCCGGGCCAAGGCTGCCAAGGCCACCTACGTGGCCCAAACAGGACGTCTCTACGGGCGCTGGCCCCAGCGCCCCCTGAAGAGAGCCGGAGCCACTCCCGGACTAGGGCTGCCAAGGCCACCTGCGTGGCCTGAACAGGGCATCTCTGTACGGGCGCTAGGCGTGGTCGGCGGCGACCGGCGCCACCGCAGGGGCCGCACCCTTCCAGAATCCTCGGCGCCCCAGTCGCTTGCCCAGTTGCACCAGGCTCAACATCACCGGCACCTCCCAGAAGAGGCCCATCGTTGTGCCTAGGGCAGCGATAGAGCCTACGCCATACATGGCCACGGCGGTGGCGATGGCGATCTCAAAGTGGCTGGAGGAACCGATGATCACGGTAATGATCCCCTCGCGGTATCCCAGGCCAGCCGCGCGAGTCATCAGCAGGTTGTAGCCCAGCACCACCACAAAGTGCAGCAACAAGGGAATAGAGATCAACAAGAGCAGGTTGGTGTTTCTGAGCAGCACCTGGCCATTTAGCGAGAATAACACCACCAGGGTCATCAGGAGGGCGCCGATCGCCACCTTCTCCACCACCGGGCGATACACACGCGCGAACCAGGCCTCACCTTTGGAGCGGATCAATAGGCGCTTGCTCAGGATGCCCAGCACCAGGGGCAGCCCGATGAACACCAACGCCGAGATGGCCAGCAGCATGCGGTCGACGGGGATCCCTTGCAGGCCCGTGAGCAGCGACACCATGGGCACATACAGGACCATGATGGTGAGGGTGTTCAGGCTGGTATTGATGACGTTCTGCTCCTGGTTGCCCTCGGCCAGCTTGCCCCACACCAGCACCATCGCCGTGCAAGGGCTGGCTCCCAGTAGGATCATCGCCACTGTGAGTTGTTCCTGGCCGCGCAGAAAGATGTTTGCCAGGGCCAGCGCCAATAATGGCGCCACGATCCAGTTGGACAGCAAGGTGAGGAGGATCGGCTTGGGGTTTCGACCCAGCTTTTTCAGCTCGGAGAGCTGCAAGTTCAGCAGGGCCGGGTACATCATCAGGAACAGGCAGATGCCGATGGGGATAGAGATGCCCCTCACCTGCCAGGCACCGTCTGCGAGAGAAGGATGCCCGCCAGCATGCAGAGCGCCACCCACAAAGCCAGGTACTTTTCGAATGTTTTCACGTTGACTCCCCTAATGTTTGGGCGCTGGGAAATACTTGAATATATATTGAATTATATTCATCGTAGGAGGCCTGTCAAGGCCCAGACTCTGTCCTCAGGGCTTGATCATCGTCCCAGTTATGTCATGCTTCACAAAGTGCCGCATCTCCGCTGGCTATAGCCGACACCTGTCGCTTGCGCTCAACCCGACGGCCTGCCTGACTTTGACAAAGCGCTGCGCTGTCCTGGTAGGGCTGCGCCAAAGTCGCCGCGCCTGTCATCCTGAGGGAGCGTACTTTGCGACCGAAGGATCTCTACCATGTAGACGGAGATCCTTCGGGCCGAGTACGGCCCTCAGGATGACAGCTTCGTGCAGGTTCTGGTGCATTCTGGGCCCGAACTGCATTTTGGCGCAGCCCTGGCTGTCCTGGCGAGGGCGCTGGCCAGACGCGCGTGCAATTCACTTGGCGCGGACACCGGCCGCGGGGCCAATTCGTGAATTGGCCCTACCCGATATCCTGGATACACCCCCACAGGCGCCGCGCCATGGCGCGCGGGGCGACGCCATGGTAGAATGAGGTTATGAATGCAAGGAGGTGACCGATGCGACTGGCGATTTTTAGCGACATCCATGCCAACCTGCACGCTTTGCAGGCGGTGCTGCGCGATATCGACGCGCAACAGCCGGACGCCGTGTATTGCCTGGGCGACCTGGTGGGGTACGGGGCCTATCCCAACGAGGTGATCGCCATCTTGCGCAAGCGGGGCATCCCCACCATCATGGGCAACTATGACGAGGGCGTGGGGTTCGACCGAGACGATTGTGGCTGCGCCTACCGCACGGAGGAGGATCGCCGGCTGGGCGATATCTCGTTGCACTGGACGCGCGAGCAGGTGACCGCGGAGAACAAGGCTTTCCTCCGCTCCTTGCTGCCGCAGATACGCCTGCAGCCGGAGGGCCGGTCGGTGCTACTGGTGCATGGCAGCCCGCGCAAGATCAACGAATACGTCTATGAGGACCGGCAGCAAGCCAGCCTGGAGCGCATCGTCGCGGCCGCCAACGCCGAGGTGCTGGTGATGGGGCACACTCATCTCC
>CAYQDH010000495.1:0-4242 GCA_964416075.1 uncultured Anaerolineales bacterium
GCTCTGCTTCCCGATTCACAGGCGTAAAAGATGCGCACCTGCTCTTGGGCCTCAACATCCTGCAACTGCGTGACGATAATCTCTGGGTTCATCTTTGCACTCGGCATATTGGGTGTGGGTGATGCATGGCAGCGCAACTCAGCCAGCGCTTTCGGCCTGGGCCAGCACCATCTCCATATCTCGCAAGCGATCTTTGGTCAGAAATTCTGCCCACGGTGCTGCCAGGATTTGCCGCACCATGTCCTGTGCCCGCTGTAGTGCGTCCTTGCTCCCCGCCGCTTCCCACGATGGCGCGCTCAACCGAACACCCAGCCGTGAGTACCACACCTCTTCCCGGTAGTGCCGCAGCGTGTGCTCTTCAGGCAGGAAAGAGCCACCTGGCCCAAGTCGAGCGATCAGCTCACCGGCCACGGTCTCCTCATCGACATGGATCCCTCGCGCATGCCGCAGCATGTTGCCATAGATCTCGTCGTCGATGACCATCTGTTCCAGGCTGATGGTGCTCTGGCTGGCCAGTGCCCCCGCGCCACCATTGATATTGGCCCCCGCCATGAGCGGCAAGTAGCCGCTGGCCCATTTCTCGCTCGCCGCCAGGGCGTCGGGGGTGCACGAGTCGGCGGTGAGGCCATCGGAAGCCGTAGGAAGGCCGTAGAAACGCCCCAGCTCGACGCAGGCCGCCGCCAGCAGGCCGATCTCGGCAAAGCCAAAGGCCGAGATGCCGCTGCGCATATCCATGATCACCGGGTGCCCGGTGTACACCACCGCCGCGCCGGGCCTGTGCAACTGAAGGATCGTCAAGGCGGCCAGCATCTCGGCGTTCATCTGCACCAGGTCGCCGGCCAGCGTTACCGGCGCGGTGGCCCCCGCCACCGCAGAGGAATTGAACAGCACGGGGATGCCCAGCTCGGCCGAGACCATGGCCGCCTCCAGTTGGCCATGGCTATAGTGCAAGGGACTGTTCACCGAGGAGAGCATCATCGCCCGAGGCTGGCGGCCCGCAGGCTGGACCACCTCGGTCAGTCGGTGTATCCAGCGCATCCCCTCGCCACTCACGCCCGAGACCATGATCGGCTTGTCGGTGTGCTGCAACATGCGCGCCGTCGCGCGCACCTCCATGGACTGGGGCGCGCCGGCCTGGTCGTAAGCTGCCGCGGCAAAATGGATATTCGGCAGGGCATGAGCCACGCGCGTCCAGTGGATAGCATCATCCTCGCTCACAGCGCGGCGAGCGCCAGCCGTTGCATCGAGGATCCAGTTCAGGCCGCTGGCGGGACGTGTATAGAGACCGCCCTCCATTCCCAGGTAACAATCCTTGGCAGGATCGGCCATGCTGCGCAAGGTGACAGCGCGGGGAGCCGCATGGATAGCCCACTCCACCAGGCGGCGAGTGATGCGCGCCAAGGCGCGCGACTCGTCGATGGCAGCCCCATGCTGCTGCAACAGAGCTCTGGCCGGCGCATAATCGACTCGAATCCCCGTCTTCTCCAGAATCCCTAAAGAGAGGTTATGGATGCGATCGATGTCGCTCTCGCATAGCACGCCTGGCCGCCACACCCGGCCCAGGCCACCACATTGGTAGGACACGATGGTCCCTCGCCTTTCCAACGGTAACGGCTGGCCAAATCGGTCAGCCATTCTGCCATTTTGGCCATCATTGACACGCGCATTCTAGGATGCTATGATTGGACATGTCAAGGTAAGTTGAGAATCTTGGCGATCTGGCAAGCAGTCTGCCAGAGAATGATGAATCGACCATTGACTCGAGGAGGTTACCGCATGTCTGTTGCATTATCGCGTCGGCATTTTCTGCACGTGGCAGGGGTCGGCAGCGCCGGGCTGCTCCTGGCGGCGTGCCAGCCCAAGATTGTAGAAGTAACCAAGGTCGTGGAGCAGGAAAAGATCGTCAAGGAGACGGTCGTCGTCGAAGGCGAGGCCAAGGTCGTAGAGAAGGTTGTCAAGGAGACCGTGGTGGTGGAGAAGGAGGCCAAGGCGGCGCCATCTGCTACCAAGCTCGTCCGTGTTCTGATCGATTCCTGGGCTCTGGGCGAGATACCCTTCGATGCCACCGCTCGCGAGTTCACCGACGCAAATCCCGGGATCCAAGTCACCATGCAGACGATCTTCGAGGGTTGGGAGACCAAGGTCGTAGCCATGCAGGCCAGCGATACGCTGGAGTGGAGTGCCGGCGGCATCCTCAGCACCGACTATCACACCGCTAAATGGGTGCGCACAGGCCTGGTCCAGCCCATGGAGCCCTATCTCAGCGTCTCCACGCAAGAGGGCGCAAACCAGATCCTGAGCGATATGATTCCCACGGTCAAGGAAGCGGGAATCTTTGAGGGCAAGCTGTATGGCATCCCTTACAGCTTTGAGAACGTCACCTTTAACTGGCGCACCGACTATTTCAACGCGATCGGCGTGACCGAGCCCCCCGAATCGTGGGACGAATGGCTGAGGGTGGCGTTGGAACTGAAAAAGTGGGGCGCCGAGGAGCAGATCTATCCCACCTCCTTTGTGAACGACATGACTACCACGCTGATGGGCTTGCTTTGTGCGGCTTCCACCAAGCCCTACACCGACGAGGGCCTAGTAGATTGGCTGGGCGAGGACATGATCGATGTGCTGGCCTTTTACAAAAAGATGGTCGTCCAGGAGCAGGTGACCCCGCCACACGGCTTCGATGGCTGGCTGGATGCTTTCTATGCCGGCAAGGTGGCCTCGGTGCACGCCCAGAGCTCCCGTGGCGTGTGGGGCCAGAACGCTTTTGGCACCGACAAGTGCACCACGTCGCCCATCATCCCCAAAGCCAAGGGATTGGGTTCCGGCGCGCCCTATTGGGGCAACGATATGGCCATCCTGAACAAGGCCCCCTACCCACAGGAAGCGATGGATTTCCTGGTCTATACCATGGGCCCGCAGAATATCGCCTTCCAGAAGACGGTGATCAAGACCGGCAAGACGCCCGTCTATAACTCGATTTACGACAAGGTCATCGACGGGGATCCGCAATTCGGTATCTATCAGTGGATGAATGGCATGCGTCAGGATGTTGAGCGCGCCGTCAAGCTGCCGCAGACCACCTGGGTCGATATCCAATATGGCGCTTACGACAAGCAGATCGTCAACCTGACCGAGCCCGGTTCCCAGATGACACCCGAGGAGTGCGCCAAGCTGATCTACGATGAGGTGCAGGCCGAGATAGCCAAGCAAAAGACTAAGTAGAGTAACGAGGGTTCGAGCCCGTCGTGTACGAACCGAGCGAGAGAGCGATACGCCCGCAGTTAGCGGGCGTATCGCTTCTCAATCTGGTCATGGACGCGCGAGGATGATCCCCGATTCGTCAGGCTCAAGCGATACAACCGGTCTCGTTAGGCCATATCACCAGACCCGCGTTTAGCGCCGCCGTCCATAGCGAACGGTCGAAGGATGCCAGTGTCACAGGCGCCCCAAGAAGTTCTTGCCACGACAGCGCTGTAGCCAGGTGCATGGCATCATACCCGCGCAGACCATGCTCCCAAGCTATCGTCGCAGCTCTATCACAGGTCTGTTCCAGAATATCGAGTCGTATCAGGGATGGCCATTGGGCGAGAAAGCTCTCCCAGGCGGTTCTCGCTCCCGCACTAGATACCAGGCCCATGCGCGCTGCTTTGCTCAACGCAGCCGCTGTTTCCACTTTGGTGAGGATCGAAGTTCCTGTTATTTCGGCAGATCGTAAAAGCGAAATAACCTGAGACGAGCCGCTCTCGCGCAGGTAGCTTTTCACAAGGGCACTGGTATCAAGATAGATAATCGAGCTCATCGTCCCGCGCCTCCGAGACCAAGTCAGCGACTGAAGTACCCGCTTGAGTCTCGACCGTTGGCTCCTGGGGCAGAAATCTCTGGCCGTTCCATTGGGCCATGCCCGCCTCGATCATAGCTTGCAGGCGATCCTGTACAGAAGAGCCAGCAGGCACGATATGTCCGATGGGCACCCCATGCGCAGTGATAGTGATCCTTTCCCCTGCTTGTACACGGCGTAGGTACGCGCTAAGTTGCAGTCGGAGCTCGCGTACCCCAACACGTAGCTCGCTCATTCCACCCTCCCGAACAACGTTTGTGTTTACATTATACGATATGTAGACACAAACGTCAATGACCAGTTTCAGGCTGGGTTTGCTGCCAGTATAGCCTTGACGATATCCACATTATTGGGAGGGCAACCCTTGACATAGTGAGGGTAGCCCTTGAGCGCCTGGGAACAGC
>CAYQDH010000496.1:0-3554 GCA_964416075.1 uncultured Anaerolineales bacterium
CGATAAAGCTGGCGTCGGGTTGTACGATGCCATAGGCCTTGGCTTGAAGAAACTCGTAGTGCTGCTCTACTGTGCCCGCCCCTTCGCCGCCCGAGATAGGTACCTTGGTCTGCGACCGAATCGCTGCATAGCCCTGCGCGCCGTTCTCAGCCCAGGGCGAAATCGGCTCCTCGAACCACAAAGCGCGTAGGTCCTCCAGGATGTGCGCCACTTCAACGGCCTCGGCCACCGTACGGAAGCGACCGTTGGCATCCAGCATGAGGTCGATCTCGTTGCCCAAGGCGGCGCGTACGCGGGTGATGTGATCACCGAACTTGCTCACGGTCATGTTCGCCAGGCCCCAGGCGCTGCCGATGCGCATCTTGAACGCGGTAAACCCGTCGGCCTTGATACGCTCGATCTCGTGAAAAATCTGGTCCGGTTTGGCGAACCAGTTGTAGCCCACCCCGCCACTGGCATAGGTGCGGATATGTTGAGCCTGGAAATCGCCGTCGCGCGCCAGCAGGCGGTAGACAGGCGTCTCCGTGGCCTTGCCGACGATATCCCACAAGGCGCAGTCGATGGCCGCCAGGGCGCTGTTCACACGCCCATCGTCCGTGTGCGCCGTCATCTTGTCCACATCGAATGGGTTACGCCCAAGGAACCGAGGCTCCAGACGGTGGATCGCAGCTTCGATCGCGGCACAGTCGCCCCAGCCACCCGGCTCGCCCAGCCCGGTGATCCCCTCGTCGGTGTGCACCCGCAGGATGATGGCGTTGAAACGCACCCCTTTGAGGTCCTTGTCCCATTGGCCGCCCCACCAACTCTTCTCTTCTGGAAAAGTGTAGGAGCATAGGAACGTCTCGAACTTCTTGATCTGCATGAAACGATATCCTCCTCGAGTGCCATAGATTGCCGTATATGTGTAGACCGGCCATGCCAGTCCCCGACAGACTTTAGCCCGGGCTTGGACGTAGCGCCAGTGCCCGGGCTTGAGTTTGGTGAAGCGAACGTCAGCCTTTGACGCCGGTCATGATCACGCCCTTGATAAAGTAGCGCTGCAGGGCAAAAAAGATGATCAGCGAGGGCATCATGCCGATCAGCGACCCGGCCATGAGCAAGTGATCCATAGCCTGGCCGCGGCGGCTGAAGGTTCCACCCAGAGTGCTGCGCAGCGCTAGCAACCCGGTGGTCACCGTGTACTTTTCTCGGTCCGTGAGGTAGATCAACGGCCCCATCAGGTCGTTCCACAGGCTCTGGAACCAGAGGATGCACAACGTGATAATCACCGGCACGGAAAGGGGCATGAGGATTTTCAAGTAGTAGCGAATCGGGCCGCAACCATCGATCTTGGAAGCGTCGTTCAGATCCTTGGGAATGCTGGCAAAGAACTGGCGAAACAGGAAAATCGAAAAGGCGCCGCCGCCAAAATAGGTCGGTATGACTAGAGGCTTGATCGTGTTTCCCCAGCCCAGGTACTTGACGAACAGGACAAAGGTGGGGATGAGCGTGACCTCACCGGGAAGAATCATCGTGCCCAGAAGGATGAGGAAAAGGGTATTCCTGCCGCGGAAGCGAAAACAGGCAAAGCCGTAGGCCACCAGCGAGGCTGAAACAACGCCCCCGATCATCCCCAGCACGGTGATGACCGCGGTGTTCCACACGTAACGGAAAAAAGGAATCACCTGCCCCACCTGCACAAAGTTGCTCCACTGAGGGACGGGCGGGTAAAGTAGCGGCGGTATCACCTGTAGCTCCTCAGGACGCTTGAGCGAGCCGACGATGGCCCAGTAGAGAGGGAAGAAAAAAACGAGGGCCAGGAGGATGGTCACCGTTGTGGCCACGATATCGAACCAGGGGATCCCTTTGCGCACCTTTCCCAAACGTCCCAGAGATTGCGTTGTTGTCATCCTTGTCTCCTAGAACCCTGCCGTTTCGGACTCGTAATAGACCCAGGTGCGCGCCAATCTCAGTTGCAGCAAGGTAAAGATCATGATGATCAGAAACAGGTACCAGGCCAGAGCAGAGGCATAGCCCATATTGAGGTTCGTAAAGGCCTCAGTGAACAGGTGCAGCACGTAAAAGTAGCTGGCATAGTAGGGCCCGCCGCCGGTGGCTACCCAGGCTGAGGAAAACACCTTGAACGCCCCGATAATACCCGTCACCAGGTTGAAAAAGATCGTGGGGCTGAGCATCGGTATAGTGATGGCCCAGAACTTGTGCCATCGCCCCGCGCCATCCACTTGCGCCGCTTCGTACAGTTCTGTGGGAATGTTCTGCAAACCGGCCAAGAAAATGATCGTTGTGGATCCGCCAGCGCCCCACAGAGCAAGCAGGATCAGCGTGGGCTTGACCCAGACGCTCGAGCTGAACCACCCCGGTCCCTGAATGCCCATACCCCACAAGAGGCTGTTGATCAGTCCATAGTCGGGCTGAAAAAGGTAGCCGAACAAAAAAGCGCTGACCACTATGGGGACGATGGATGGTATGTAGTAGACAGTTCGCCAGAGCGCCCGAAAAGGGATATTACGATCCAGCAAGAGGGCCAGGGAAAGAGATGCGATCAAGCCCAGAGGAACTGAGAAAAGAACATAATAAGCCGTGTTACCAAGCGCCTTGGCGAAGAGATCATCCTCGACGATGGCCTCGACATAATTCCCTAGTCCGACCCACCTAGGGGGCAAGGGAAATTCGTA
The DNA here is from genome assembly GCA_964416075.1 of uncultured Anaerolineales bacterium. GTDB lineage: Bacteria > Chloroflexota > Anaerolineae > UBA1429 > UBA1429 > CAYQDH01. The sequence goes on from CAYQDH010000496.1 coordinate 2,676, forward strand.
CTTGGTGAGGCTGTAGTACAGCGACAAGACCATAGGGCCTACGGTAAAGATCACAAAGCCCAGGACCCATGGCGAGATGAACAGGTAACCCCAGCGTTCTTCGCTGCGGGCCAGGCGGGTCAGTCTGACCTTGCTTGCTGTCGCTTGGACCAAGGGACGAGCAATAGACATAGGACAAAGCCTTCCGGCGTTCGCCTCCTTTCCAGATTCATTCTTTCGGCCGTTGGGTCTCGGACGTGCCCAAAGTCGTCCGAGCTCAGCCTTTGATCCCACTCATCACGATACCGCTGATAAAGTAACGCTGAGCGGCGAAAAACAGGATCAGGGCGGGCATGGTGATAGTGATCGAAGCAGCCATAAGCAGGTGCTCCCGCGGCTCACTGCCCTCCATGGGCGCTACCCGGAAGTAGGTGATCCCCAGGGGTAAGGTGAACTTGTCTGTGGTGTTCAGAAAGATCAACGGCCCCAAAAAGTTGTTCCAACTTCCCAGGAAGGCAAAGATCGCTACAGTGCTCAGGGCGGGCTTGGATAGCGGCAGGATGAGCTTCCAGAAAATGGTGAGAGAGCTGGCGCCGTCGACGTAGGCAGCCTCGTCGAAATCGACAGGGATAGTCATAAAGAACTGGCGCAAGAGAAAGATATTGAAAGCGCCGCCCCCAAAGAAAGCAGGAACGATCAGGGGCATGTGGGTGTCGATCCAGCCCAGGATGCGATACATGAGAAAGGAAGGGATGATCGTGATGTACGCGGGCAGCATCATCGTACTCAAGAGCATGACAAAGAGGACATTCCGGCCCGTGAATTTGTAGCGCGAAAATCCATAGGCCACAGCGGCCGACACGACCACTTCCGCCAGGACGTTGAAAAAGGCGATGATCA
>CAYQDH010000496.1:3564-4234 GCA_964416075.1 uncultured Anaerolineales bacterium
CTTGGCAAAGGGCACTACCTGCCACACCTTGACGAAATTCAGGGGCTGGGGTACCTTGGGAAACCAGCTAGGCGGAAAGATGTACAGCTCTTGGGGCGTCTTGAAGGCGCTCACCAGGGTCCAGAAGAAGGGTAGCATGAACATGATGCCCATGGCCAGGGTAAACAGGTAAATGAGGCCACGCCCCAGATACTTGAGCCAGTACCATTGGGTGTGGCGGGTGCGCGACATGAATTTGCGTGTCGTATCCATGCTAGTGCTCTCCATCACTGGGTTGGTTGTCATGATCTTACGCGCTTCCCGCATAGTAGACCCACCTATCCGACAGCCGCAACTGGATCACGGTGAAGACCAAGAGCACCAAGAACAAGAGCCATGCCAAGGTGGAAGCGTAGCCCATATCAAAGTACTCGAAGCCGTTCGTGTAGATATGTAGCGCAAAAAACCAGGTTGCCCGCCCAGGCCCGCCTTTGGTGGTGATGTAGGCTGTGTTGAATACCTGAAGGGCGCCGATGATGCCTAGGATCAGGTTGAAGAAAATGGTAGGCGAGATCATGGGCAAGGTAATGTGGCGGAACTTGCTCAGCGGGCCAGCCCCATCGATCTCGGAGGCCTCGTAGAATTCCTGAGGCACGCCTTGAAGCCCGGCCAGGAAGATGATCATCCTCCC
>CAYQDH010000497.1:0-4214 GCA_964416075.1 uncultured Anaerolineales bacterium
GGTATCCCGCCGCTAGGATGCTCACATCACGATGAGGCAGGTTTCCCTTCTCGATGGTTCGCCCTGCCGCCTCGCCAAACCCAATCTTCTCTTGAGCAGCCAGGCGTGCGATGTCATTGAGCCGTCCCGTCTCTTGCCAGAGGCCGAACTGACCTTCGGTGATGTAGCGGGCCACGCTTTCGGTGGTGGCGCCGATGGCTGCCAGTTCATAGTCGTGGATGGCGCAGGCGCCGTTCATCGCCACCAGGGTGACCAGGCCGCGCTCCATTAGGTCGATCAGGTAGCGCGATAGGCCATTCTTGATCACGTGGGCGCCCATCATCCAGATGACGGCGCGGCCCGCCCTCCTGGCCTCGACCATGCGCTGAGCGATCACAGCCAGGTCAGAGTTTTCATAGGCTGGCACCGCATCATCGAGCTGCGCGAAACGCTCCAAGGAATAGTCGTGCACCCGCTCGGCCAAAGGCCTCAGGCGGAGCCGCGAACGATCGAAGAGGGGATAAGGCATATACAAGCCTCCTGCCCGCAGACCGACTGCGGGCCACTTACGGTTATCCAATATGAGCTCGTCAGCCCCATTCTACACCAATCCCTTGGTGCGTACTACCCCAGGTTGCGATGGCCGATGAATGGGTAAGCGGGCAACGGAGTGTGTGAGGGCGATGGGGCAGCCCCCACAGTGCCCGAGAGGGTGACACGCCTCCCGGGCCCGGCTATAATGTCCCCGAGCTCCGTTTCTGTCGACCAAGAAGGATACGCCAAAGATGAGGAGGGTCGCCATATGAACTCTCGGGAACGCGTGCTGGCAGCCTTGAACCATCGCGAACCTGATCGGGTGCCGATCATGGATTCCCCCTGGGCCGCAACGGTGGAGCGTTGGCACAAGGAGGGAATGCCCGTCGTCAATCCGGCCGAGTATTTCGGTTATGAGATCGTGCGCTTTGAGCCTGACACGTCGCCTCGCCTCCCGGTGCAGGTGGTAGAAGAAACCGATGAATACATCATCAATCGCACGGCCTTTGGTGGCTTGAGGCGCGACCACAAAGACTATTCCACCACACCCGAGATCCTCGATTACCCATGCAAGAGCAGGGAGGATTGGGAGCGCATCAAGCCCCGTCTCACGCCCAGCCGCGAGCGCGTCGACTGGGACGGAAGCTGGCTAGCCAACACGGCGGACGACACGCGCGGCCAAGAGTCCTCCGTTCTGGATCATGGCCGTAGAGAATGGCGCCGAGGGCTGCCGGGGTGCCGAGAGGCCCGCGAGCAGGGTCGCTTTGTCTGTTACTCGGTTATGGTGGGGTATGACAAGACCCAATTTTACGTCCATACTGAGCAGCTCCTGATGGCTATCGCCACAGAGCCGGACTGGGTGCGCGACATGTACGAGACCGACGCTGACCTAGCCATCGGCATGTACGAGATGATGGCGCAAGGGGGGTTCGAGTTCGACGGAATCTGGCTGACCTGTGACCTGGGCTATCGCAACGGCCTGCTTTTCTCACCTCGCCACTATGATGAGCAGCTGCGCCCCACGATGCGCAGGTTATTCCAGTATTTCCGGGGCCAGGGCTTACCCGTAATCCTGCACAGCTGCGGGGATGTACGCGATCTCATCCCCCGCTTTATCGAAGATGGGCTCACCTGCCTGCAACCCCTGGAAGTCAAGGCTGGCATGGATGTGCTCGCCCTGAAGAAGGAGTACGGGCATGACCTGTCGTTTATGGGCGGCATCGATGTGCGTGCTATGGCCGACCCAAATCCCGCCGTCATCGAGGAAGAGATCGGCAAAAAGGTCACAGAGGCCAAGGTGGGGGGAGGGTACGTCTACCATTCCGACCATTCGGTGCCGAACAACGTAAGCTTGCAGCAGTATCGTCGCGTGCTAGAGTTGGTCGACAAGTATGGAGCATACTGAAAAGATACCCCGGGATCGCTTGCCAACACGAGGCCCGCCAGGCTATCCTGGCGGGCCTCGTCATAAACAATCGAGTCTTTCTACATCTCAGCGAGGTCGTGTCTCCAATCCCTTTTCGCGCGCCTCGCTGTAAAGCATGCGCTGAGTAGCGATATACCATCTGGCCACCGTGTCCAGCCTCTGGCCAGCATTATATAGAGGACCTATTTGCACGTTATGTACGCTCTCATCGACGGCATAGTTATACACCGGTTGATAAAGCAACAGAGATGGTACTTCCTGGCTAAATATCTCCTGAAAACGACGATAGAGCTCAATCCGCCGCTCGCGATCGTTGGTCGACCGTGCATCCTGCAGGAGTAGGTCGACCTCCTGGTTTATATAGTTGGCAAAGTTGAGCCCATCTTCACTGGCCTGGCTCGAATGCCAGTAGGGATAGGGGTCCGGATCGGGAGGCAAGTTTTGCCAGCCACTCAGTATGGCATCAAAGCGCCGCAGCCGCAGCATCTGGCCCACCAGTTCCTCCCAGCCGACCGTCTGAGGCACTGCTCGGATGCCCACGGCTTGCAGCTGGTCAGCCACCGCCTGGATCATGCGCACGCGAGTGGGGTCATCCTCGTTAGTGGCCAAGGTAAACTCGAGCTTCAATGATCCCTTTTCACGTATGCCATCGCCATCCCTATCGCTCCACCCTGCTTCATCCAGCATCGCCTTGGCTTTGCGAGGATCGGGCTTGTAGTGTTGGACGTTAGGCTCATAGGCCCACGAGTTGGGAAGAATGGGGCTATCGATAACAATACCCTGGCCTCCCAACGCTTCATCGACCAGCTTTTGTCGATCGAGTGCCCACATCATGGCCTGGCGCACGGCACGATCCTGAAAAATGCCCCGATCCAGGTTCAGGTAGATCAAGTTGTAGCCGGCCAGGGGTGCAGAATAGAGACTCAACGACTTGTTGTCTCGCACAGCCTTCAAATACTCGGGGTAAACTCGGCCGATCCCCATGATCTCACGCCGCTGGTGGGCCTGGAAAACTGCGGCGTCGCTGGGATAGAAGATAAAATCCAGGCCTTCAATGTAGGGTCGCGAGCGATAGTAGTCAGGATTGGCCACTAACGAGAGGTGGCGCGCACTCGATTCTTCGACCTTGAACGGACCCGTGCCCACCGGCTCAGCGTTAAAGTTGTGGTTTGCTAGCGTCTCCACTGGCACCGTGCCGAGGATATGCGCCGGCAAGAGACCAAGGGTGGTGTGATCGAGGAATGGAGCAAAGGCTTCTCGTAACGTAAAGCTAACGGTATACGCGTCTACCTGTTCTACAACGACGTTGCGCCACAGGTCCATAAGGAACGGTGAGCCCTGGAAATTGGGATTCTGGATTACACTGATCGTGTACACCACATCTGAAGCCGTTAAGGGGGCGCCATCGTGCCAAACTACATCACGACGCAGGTGGAACGTGTATACCGTACCGTCGGGAGAGATCTCCCAGCGCTCAGCGAGATCCGGCACAATCTCGCCCTTTTCGTCATTACGCGTGAGACCCGTGAAGATCAGCTCTACCAGGTCCTGGTCGACCGGATTAGATTGGCTGAGGATGGGGTTGATAGCGTTCGGGTTTCCGACAAGCCCTTCGCGATAGATGCCACCATAGTCGGGCACCGTGACCGTCGAGATGTTGAAAGCCAGGTACGCCATAGCCACGCCAAGTAGCACGATGGCCACAAAGGCAATAACGACCTGCAGCCGGATTCGGCCCATGCAGGAGTTCTCCGTTGCTTAGGATTGCATCAACACACTGGCCAAGGAGATCAGGAAGAAAACCACGGCCAGGATGATGGTTACGTTGTACAGCGTCTTGTCGATGCCCCGGCGGGTGGTATAGATCGAGCTATCGCTGCCGAACATCCTACCCAGCCCGGCACCGCGGCTCTGCATGACCGTCAGAGCGATCAACGCGACTGAGATGATGATCTGGATGATATTAAGATAGATAAGCAAAGAATCCTCCTCCCTCGGAGCCGCACCCAACCCGGCGACTCTAATCTAGACAACCTGGTCGCCTATTATAGCATGTTGGGTGGTTAGCGCAAAGACTCCTCACCTTTCCGCTCGGGTTTGGGCCTTTGGGGCAGCTTGTCCTCCCATAGAGTGCGCAAATGCTCATACTCCTCGCGCCAGCGAACCGTTTCCTGCGTGAACTGCTCGCGGAACTTGTCGCTCCACGAGGGCTCGAGTTCAATGTCCCGCCCCTCGTCTTCAAAGAGAGATCGAGGTACCCATCGAGGCACAATGA
>CAYQDH010000498.1:0-4209 GCA_964416075.1 uncultured Anaerolineales bacterium
GGCGGCATGCATACCGTGTTCAATGGATGGGGGCCGGGGCGCGGGGTCGTGTGCTGGCCATTTGTCCAGCCGCCCATTCCATAGTAAAATTGTCCGCATTGCCCTGGGCGTCACCGTCGAGCCGCACTTATTCTTCAACCCTGATTGAGCAAGCAGAGGCAGCCGATGATCATCATCCTCTATCTATCGGTCTTCTTGGCCCTGGCCATCGCCATGGAAGGGGTGGCCTACCTCACCCACCGCTATGTGATGCACGGCTTTGGCTGGGCGCTGCATCGCGACCATCACCAGCCCAGCGGCCGCGGCCTGCAGTGGAACGATCTCTATGCCGCCTTTTTCGCCATCCCGGCCATTGTGCTCATCGCGCTGGGCGTCCTGAACCGGCAGCCCCTGCTGACCTGGGCGGGCGCGGGAATCACCCTCTATGGCGTGGGCTATGAGCTCTTTCACGACATCATGTTTCACCGCCGTATCCGCGGGGTGCGCATCCCCGCCAGCACGCCCTACCTGAAGCGCATCGTCAACGCCCACCGTGTGCACCATCGACATAACGGCAAGGAAGACGCCACATCCTTTGGCTTTCTCTACGCCAACCCCAAATACAACACGATCCCTGAGAGTCGGAGGCAAGCGTCATGACCACCAGCGTTCTCATCGTCGGCGCCGGGATGGGTGGACTGGCCAGCGCGGCGCGCTTAGCCAAGGCCGGTTACCACGTCACAGTGTTGGAAAAGACCGAGCGCCCCGGAGGGCGCATGTCCACCATCGAGGAGCAAGGCTTTTATTTCGACACCGGCCCCTCGCTCTTTCTGATGCCCGACACCTGGCGGCAGACCTATGCCGACCTGGGCGAGCGGTTGGAGGATCACCTGGACCTGGTGCAGGTGGACCCCACCTACCGCATCCATTTCCACGATGGCTCCACCCTCAACCTGTCGAACGACATGGTGGCCATGCGCGATCAGCTGGAGAGCCTGGAGCCCGGCTCCTTTGCCGCCCTGCTGCGCTACCTGCAAGGGGGCTACCAGCGCTATGTCCAGTCGCTGGAAAAGATGGTGGGCCGCAATTTCGACAATTGGGGCCAATTCCTCGCCCCGGCCCACCTGCCGCTGCTCTTTAGCTTGAAACCCTTGACCAAGCATTACGCCGATACCTCGCGCACCTTTCGCGACCCGCGCCTGCGCGCCGCCTTTTCCTTCCAGAATATGTACCTGGGCCTGAGCCCCTACGACGCCCCGGCCACCTATACCTTGCTGCAGTACACCGAGCTGGCCGAGGGGGTGTGGTACCCGCGCCAGGGGATGTACAGCGCGGTAAAGAGCATGTGCGGCCTGGCCGAAGGGTTCGGGGCGGTGATCCGCTACAACACGCCCGTGCAGCGGGTGGACCTGGAGGGCGGCCGCGCTGTGGGCGTGACGACGGAGGACGGAGAGCGCCTGCGCGCCGACGTGGTGGTCCTCAACGCGGACCTGCCCTATGCTTACGAGAACTTGCTGCCCGACCGCGCCCTGGGAGAAAAGATGAACAAGCTCCAGTTCACCTCCTCCACGCTGATGTTCTACTGGGGATTGCGCGGCGAGCGCTCGCCCGAGCTGTTGCACCACAACGTCTTTCTCTCGGACCATCGCTACCGCGAGTCGTTCGAGCAGATCTTTCGCGGGCACACGCTGCCCGCAGAGCCGTCGTTCTACATCCACGCCCCGGTGCGCACCGTGCCCACCTTCGCCCCGCCCGATGCGGACGCGCTGATGGTGCTGGTGCCGGCGGGCCACCTGGACGCCGCCCAGCGCCAGGATTTTCCGGCCCTGCAGCAGCAGGCCCGCGCCTGGGTCATCGCGAGCCTGCAAAAGCTGGGGATCCCCGACGTGGCCGGGCGCATCGTGCTGGAGCGGACCATCACCCCGCCCGATTATCGACGCATCTGGAACCTGGCCCAGGGGGCGGCCTTTGGCCTCAGCCACAACATCATGCAGGTGGGCTATCTGCGCCCGCACAACCGCCATGACCGCTACAGTAACCTGTACTTTGTCGGCGCCAGCACGCACCCCGGCACGGGGGTGCCCATCGTGCTCCTTTCTGCCAAGCTGGTGGAAGAGCGCGTGCGCCGCGATTGCCCGCCGCGCTAAAAGCTGTCGCGACGCGGATCGTCGCGCCGCGGATTGCCGCGCCGCGAGGACTCGCTCGCCAGAGGAGACTCTCGATGAGCACCAAGACGCTCTCCTGGGAGAGCCGCCTGCTCGACTGGGCTACCCAGGGCCTGCAACATCTTACGCGACCCGAGTGCCCACCCACGGATGCGGCGCTGCTGGCCCGCGCCGATGAGCATTGCGCCGCGCTAACCCAGCAGCACAGCCGAACCTTTCACCTGGCCTCGGGCTTACTTCCGGGGGCCAAGCGCCGCGCCATGCGCGCCCTCTATGCCTTTTGCCGCGTCAGCGACGACCTGGTGGATGATCCCGGCCCCGACCCGCGCGCCGCCCTCGCGGCCTGGCGCGAGGAGGCCCTGGCCGGGTGCCCGGGTGCTCACCAGCTCGTGGCCCTGGCCTGGACCACCGCGCACACCGAGTTCGACATCCCGCTCCTCTATGCCCACCAGCTGCTGGACACCCTGGAGCACGACCTGGCGCCCACACGGTATGCCACTTTCGCTGACTTGGCGGCCTATTGCTACGGCGTGGCCTCTACCGTGGGCCTGATGGCCATGCACATCGTGGGCTATGCCGGGCCGGAGGCGCTTCCCTACGCCGTCAAGCTGGGGGTGGCCCTGCAATTGACCAACATCCTGCGCGATGTGGCCGAGGATTGGCGCGTGGGGCGGCTCTACCTGCCCCTGGAGGACCTGGCCGCCTACGGGGTGACGGAGGAGGAGATCGCGCGCGGCGCGCTGACCCCGGCGTGGCGCCGCATGATGGCCTTCCAGGTCGCGCGGGTGCGCCAGCTCTATCGCGAATCACTGCCCGGGGTGGGTCTGTTGCACCCCAGCGGGCGCTTGGCCATCGGCGCGGCGGCGCTGCTCTACCAGGGGATCCTGGACGATATCGAGCGGCACGAGATGGACGTCTTTTCGCGGCGGGCGCACTTGGGCGCTTGGGGCAAGCTGCGCCGCTTGCCGGCCATCTGGTGGCGCGCCAGGGTGGCTGGGTTCGGCCCCCTCCCCACGGACCGCGGCACTCCAGGGCCGCTCCCCACGGACCGCGGCGCTCCAGGGCCGCTCCCCACGGACCACGGCACTCCAGGGCCGCTCCCCACGGACCACGGCGCTCCAGGGCCGCTCCCCACGGACCGCGGCGCTCCAGGGCCGCTCCCTGGCTCCAGCGAAAGGACCAAGCCCTCGTGACCTACCTGCTCTTCCTAATCCTTTTCCTTTTCATACCCATCGCCCTCATGATCCTCTATACCGCGAGGGACCGGCGGGCCTTGCCCCCGGAGCTGGCCGCCTTTTCCCCTGTGGCGGCCATCCTCATCCACATCGTCGTGGCCCTCGTCTATACCACCCCCTGGGATAATTACCTCGTGGCCACCGGGGTGTGGTGGTACAACCCCGAGCTGGTGCTGGGCATCACCCTGGGCTGGGTGCCCATCGAAGAGTACACCTTTTTCGTGGTGCAATCGATCCTCACCGGGCTGGTGGTGTGGGCGCTGGCCCGCCACCTGCCGGTGAACCCGCGCCCCGCCGCCGCGTATCCCGCCGCGCGCTGGATCCTGACGGGGATCCTGGTCGTCCTGTGGCTCGCCACCACCATCCTGTTCCTCAGCGGCTGGGAACCGGGCACCTACCTGGGCATCCAGGGCGCCTGGGCGATCCTGCCGATGATCATCCAGGCCGCCTTTGGCGGGGATATCCTGTGGCGCCATCGCCGCCTGGTGGGCCTGGGGATCGGCTCGATGACCCTCTACCTGGCTCTCACCGATTCCATCGCCCTGGCCGAGGGCACCTGGGTCATCAGCCCCCAGCAGTCGTTTGGCATCCTGCTGGGAGGCGTGTTGCCCCTGGAGGAGCTGACCTTCTTCTTCGCCACCAACGTGCTCCTGGTGTGGGGCATCACGCTGCTCTTGGCGCGCGAGAGCCACGAGCGCCTGGCCAAGTGGCGGTTGGCCCTGCGCCGCGGGTCACGCCGGTCATAGAGACGGGGCCCAAGATAGGACGCTCGCCAAGCCGGCCTTGAGGTGCTCCACCGCGGCGCGAGCATCAGCGTCGTGTGCTGGGCA
>CAYQDH010000499.1:0-4205 GCA_964416075.1 uncultured Anaerolineales bacterium
CTACACTGGCTGCGTGGCGGAATCCGTATATCGTGGAGAGTCGGGCATGGTAATTTCACGGTGCAACGAACACGAGCTCCTCTGCATCGAAACCGTAACCACTATGCCTGCCCCGATCTTTGCCATTTCATCAGGAGATCCACACCATGAGCGCTGACGCCGAGGTAGTACGACTCAGAGATGAGGTATCTGCCTTGCACCGCCGGGTTGCCGAGTTAGAGGAAGCCGAGGCCCGCCATCGTGGAGTGGAGCAAGCCTTGCACGGAGCGCGTCAACGCCTCTATGATGTTCTGGAGTCGCTTCCGACCTACGTAGCCCTACTAACCCCGGACTATCACATCGCCTTCGCCAACCGCAGGTTCCGCGAGTATTTCGGTGAATCCACCCGACGTTGTTTCGAGGCCCTGTTCCAACGCGATCAGCCGTGCGAGAACTGCGAGACGTATGAGGTCCTGAAGACCAACAGCCCCAGAAATTGGGAGTGGACGGGCCCAAATGGCCTCCTCTACGATGTCTATGACTATCCCTTCACGGATACCGACGGTTCTCCTTTGATCCTTGAGCTCGGTATGGACATCACCCAGCGCAAGAAAGCAGAGATAGAGCTCAGGGAGGCGAACGAGACCCTGGAGCAGCGTGTGGCGGAACGCACAGCGGAGCTCTACCAAGAAAAGGTTGTCTCCGAGACGACGATGGAGACGCTGCGCCAGGCCAACGACGAGCTGGACGAACGTGTCCGCGAGCGGACCACCGAGCTGCGAGCGGCGTCGCTCTATACGCGCAGCCTGATCGAGGCCAGCCTGGACCCCTTGGTGACGATCAGTCCCCAGGGCGTGATCACTGACGTCAACGAGGCCACGGAACAGGCCACCGGGGTGCCACGGGAAAAGCTGATCGGCACGGACTTTGCGGATTATTTTACCGAGCCCGCCAAGGCGCGCGAAGGCTACCAACACGTCATCGCCGAAGGCTTGGTGCGCGACTATCCATTGACCATCCGCCACGTTTCGGGCAGCACGATGGATGTGCTGTACAACGCCCAAGTCTATCGCAACGAGACAGGAGAGTTACAGGGCGTCTTCGCTGCCGCGCGCGATGTAACGGAGCGCAACCGGGCGGAGATGGCCTTGCAGCAAGCAAACCTAAAGTTGGAACAGCGCGCCGCGCAGCTACGCGTGCTAACTTCGGAGCTCACGCAAGCCGAGCAACGGGAGCGACGCCGCCTGGCCCAAGTGCTGCACGACCATCTGCAACAGCTCCTGGTGGCAGCGAAATTGCAGGTCAACCTGGCCCAGCGCAAAACTCAAGGAGCTACTCAGGGCCCTCTGCAGCAGGCCTGCGACCTTATCGACGAGTCGATCCAGGTTTCGCGGTCGCTCACCGTCGAATTGAGCCCACCGATGCTCTATGATGTGGGCTTGATCCCAGCCCTGCAATGGCTGGCACAATGGATGCACGAGAAACACGGGCTCTCTGTAGAGGTAGAGGCCGATGACGAGGTGCGAATCGATTCCGAGGACGTGCGCGTGTTCCTCTTCCAGGCCGTGCGCGAGCTGCTTTTCAACGTCGTCAAGCATGCACAGGCTGGCCAGGCTATGGTGCAACTGATCCAAGCACCCGGCGAGCAGCTGCAAGTCTTGGTCGCGGACAGCGGCGTGGGCTTTGACCTAGACCGGCACCAGGTCGGTGGAGTGCGGGAGGGCGGCTTTGGGCTGTTCAGCATCCAGGAACGGCTCGAGGCGCTGGGAGGGCGACTGGAAATCCAGAGCGCCCCTGGACAAGGAACGCGCATCGTTCTTTATGCGCCAGACTCGGAAGCGGACCTTTACCCTCACCACGAGCCCGTTCCTGCCGACCTCGCTGCACCGGCACAGCCTTCACGAGCGGCGCTGGTCGGTCACGGCGACAGGGAGCGTGGCGACAAGATCAGTGTGCTGCTGGTCGATGACCGTCAGATTGTGCGCGAGGGCCTGGCCAGCCTGCTGCATGCGCAGCCCGATATCGAGGTAGTGGGCGAGGCGGGCGACGGGCAGGCGGCCATCGAGTTGACGCGCCAACTCAGACCCGATGTGGTGATCATGGATGTGACCATGCCTCGGCTCAATGGGATCGCGGCGACGCGCCGCATTGCCGCCGAGTTCCCCAAGGTACGGGTGATCGGCCTTTCCATGCACGAAGAGGCAGATCTGGACCTGGCCATGCGCCAGGCGGGCGCCATCGCCTATCTGAGCAAAGACGGCCCTTTCGACCAGTTGATTGCCACCATATACAGCTGCGTGCGCTCGGCCAAACCCAAGTGACACCAACAGGGACAAGAGGCTGCTGGCGCCCCTACCTCACCACGCTGGCCACCAGGCATACACGATTCCTGAGCCGCACGACGCGCGGCTCAGGGCCCAGCAGGTTGGCGAACCTCCTCGTGCTCTTTTAGAGCAAGTGCTCGTTATTATAGTGCTCGGCGCGCGTCTTCATGCCGTACGTGCGCAATATCTCCTTGGCCGTGGTCTCTGCGCCCAGGTAGCGCATGATCATATCCCCTTCGGGTCGATGGATCTCCAACTCCAGAGCGGGGCCGTACTTTTCCTTGGCCGCCCGTGCGGCGATGTGGTTGCCCCAGTAGGGGAGCACGACGCTATCCAGCTCCAGCTCGTGGGTCAACGCCTTGGTGAACATCCCCGCTTCGGCGACGACCATCCCCAGGTTGTTCACGAACACGCTCTCATGGCCTTGGGCGTGGCTGCTGACCGCGTGAAACATGTACAGGTAGGCCCATGTCCTCAGCAGGAGCCCGCCGGGGAAATAGCTCGGAAAGAGCAGCAACTCGATCCCCTGGTTGTAATAGTGCTTGAACAGGGGTTGGAAATTCAGATCGAAGCAGATGGCCACACCCAGGCGACCGAAATCGGCATCGAAGCAGGCCGGGGTGCGCGTGCCGGGACTGACGCCTGCCTCGATCTCGGTGCGAGTGGGGAAGGTCTTGTGATAGGTGTGAGCGACCTGGCCCTCCCGATCGAAAATGACGCACGAGTTGTAGACCTTGCCCTGTTCGCGGGTGAGCAGCGAAGCGGCGATGTAGGCATGGTAGGACCGCGCCGCCTCGGCCAGCCGCTCGTAGGTCGTGTTGCCCTCCTCGTCGGGATTGGCCGGATCTCTCCAGGCATCGGGTGTGTCGTTGAGCAGGAACACCTCGGGCAGCAAAAAGAGGTCCGGCTTGTCCAGTGCGCCGAGCTTGATCTTTTCTTCCGCCTCGCGCAGGATCTCTTCTTTGGATGCGCGTAGCGTGGTGTGCATGACCGCATCCATCGAGATAGTGCAGATACGTACCTTGCGTGTCATCTCTTACTCCTTCTTATCTGCGTTTATCATCTTTCCATCTGTGTTCATCGGTGGGGATATCCTTGTCCGCTCCCGTCAGCCAAACAGCTCGGCCGGGCGCTGCTGCCACACCTTGATAATCGCCGTGCCGATATCCTCCACATCTTGGGGCTGGAAGGCGGGGCCCAAGGCCACGCAGGCCATGGAGGCGATAATGCCATCGGTATTCGGGCAGAGATCCGGGGTATAGCGCACCGTCTCGCCCGGCTGACCCGGTCCAAAGGGAGGCAGCGCGGGGTGTGCCTGTACCCGTTTCGCTACCACATCGGTGTGTAGCAGGTTGCGGCAGGCCGAGGGCGGCCCCATGCGGATCCCTTCGGCTGTTACAGCGCGATTGAACCACGCGGCCCGCTCCGGCGTCCCCAGATCCACGAACAGGGCGGTGCCCGCGTCCCCTTCGTCATCGCCCGTGGCGCGGAAAGCCATTCCCTCGCAGGTATCGCTCAAGCGCCCCTTGAGCAGACGATGGTATCCGCGGGTGACGCTGAGCACCGCGCGCTCCACCTTGCGCAACTGGGCCAGCGCCACGGCCCCCGTGAGCTCGTTCATGCGAACTTGGAGGCCGCAGAACTGCGGCTCCTGGGGCCCCCCATCCAGTTGGGCTGCCAGCGAGGGCCGGATCAGCCCCAGATCGTGGTAGCGCGCCGCTCGCTCAAAGACCAGCGGATCGTGCGTCGCCAAGAGCCCCCCGTCGCCGGTGCAAGTGATCTTGTTTTGCTGCAGGCTGAACCCCGCCACGTCCCCCAGCGAGCCCACCAGGCGCCCCCGGTAGGCGACGCCAAAGGCCTGGGCGCAATCCTCCACCACCCGCAGGTTATGCGTGCGAGAGA
>CAYQDH010000500.1:0-4203 GCA_964416075.1 uncultured Anaerolineales bacterium
TGAACAATCCGTCCGGCAGGTCGCTCAGGACGCGCTGCAGTGTGGCCAGCCCCGTTTCTGCCTCCGCGCGGACCTGCGACGAGGGGCATAGGGCCTCGAACTCGTCCTCATCGACGACATACTGCCGCCCATCGGGTGTCACCAGCAGATCGAGTGCCCAGTCGTGCCAGGCGAGCTCGCCATCGCGCAACTCGGTAGGCTCGGCCACGTTGCAATACCAGCCCTTGAGCGCACCGAGACGGTCATACACCACAAAGATGTTGAACCATTCGTGGGCGTAATAGTACTCCATAAAGATGTCGCCCGGGGTGATCTTGAAGACCCGCAAATCCACGACCTTGGGTAGGGTCCACAAGCAGCGGGCTACCACGACGCCCTCAGCCCGGAAAACCACCTCTCCGGAGTAGCTGAACACCCGCCGCCCCTCGTGATTGACCTTAACGACGCGAACGGTGCGCGGATCGCCCAGTGCAGGATCCCCAAAAGCATCTTGCACTGGGGGTTGGGCATCGCTCGCAGGTCCACTATCGTCCCATACGCGAGATGACATAGCGCTAGACTCCCAAAGCCTCGAGTAGTTGGTCGCGGTAGACAATGAAATGCGGCTCGGAAACGACGTGCTCTGGGCGCGGCTGGGGCAAGTCGATACCCAGTTCCAGCAACACCCGACCGGGGCGCGGGGAAAAAACGTACACACGGTTAGACAGGAACACGGCCTCCTCCACATCATGGGTGACAAAGATCAGCGTCTGGCGAAAGCGGTTCCACACATCCAGCAGCCAGCGCCGCATGGTGCGTCGGGTGAGGGCATCCAAAGCACCAAAGGGCTCATCGAGCAAAACGATCTCTTGCTTACACAGAAAGGTGCGCATTAGGGCAGCACGCTGGCGCATACCCCCGGATAGAGTGGCCGGATAGTGCTCCTCAAAGCCCTGCAAGCCAAAGAGGGGCAAAAGATCGTGCGCTTCGCGCCGCGCTTGGGCCCTATCCTGCCCACAAACCTCTGGCCCCAGGAGCACGTTGTCCAGCAGCTTGCGCCAGGGCAGCAACAAGTCACGCTGGGGCATATAGCCGATGCGCCCCAGCCGGCCCACGCCCGGCTCACCGCCCAGCAGAATCTCGCCCTGATCGGGCTCGAGCAGCCCGCCGACGATGTTGAGCAAAGTGCTCTTGCCGCAACCGCTGGGACCGATGAGGCTGACAAACTCGTGCGCCTCGGCGTGGATGGACACATTGTCCAGGGCTTGCACGATCTGTCCATCCACTCGGAAGGACTTGTTCACATCACGCACGACCAGGGGCAGGATCGACGATGAGGACATGGGCATCCTTACTGGGTCAACCCAGTACTCTGGGGTAGGTATTCGTTGCTGAACGCGCGAGCCGGATCGACCTCCTTGGTCAGGAGCTTGTTCTGGAACATCCAATCCGCAAAGGCGCTCCACACCTCGGGTTTCTGCTCGCCCCAACGTGGAGCGTCATCCTGGTAGCGCGGGCTAAGCCACGGCTGGCTGGCCTTCACCAGGGCGGGGTCGCTCTCAGGCGCGTGTTTGATCAGGATTTCGGCGGCTTCCTCGGGGTTCTCGATAGCGAACTGATAGCCGCGCTCTGTGGCCGCCAAAAAGCGCTTCGTCAGGTCGCGCTGCTTTTCCAGTGTCGTCTCACCCGCGATGATCACGGGCGTGTAATAGTCGGGCAGGCAACTGCCATACAGCGGCACTGTGTTGAGAGGTACGCCCTTGAGCTCGGCCTGGATGCCGTCCCACCCCATAAAGATCCACATCAGGTCCACGCGACCCGCCAGGAGCGCAGGGAAGGCATCAAAGCCCGTGTCGATGAACTCCACCTTGCTCGCGTCTGCATTGGCGCAGCGCATCAAGCCTTCCAGGATGGGGCGCTCGATCGGCAGGCCGTACGAGCCGTAGGTCTTGCCCTCGAAATCAGCGGCGGTCTGGATGCCCGACGACTGAAGCGCCGCAAAAGCAGAGGTGTTGTGCTGGACGAGCGCCGCGATAGAGACGACAGGGATATCGTTGGAACGGGCGATGGTCACCTCCTCCTGAAAGCTCACACCAAACTGGGTGTTCCCCGCGGCCACCTGCTTGAGGGCGGCAGCAGGGTCCGAAGGGATCTGGATCTCCAGGTCGATCCCCTCTTCCGTGTACCAGCCCTTTTCCAGAGCCACATAAAAGCCGGTATGGTTGGTGTTGGGCACCCAGTCCAAAGATAGGACGGCCTTGGACGGCGAAACACGGCGCGCCGTAGCGCAGCCGGAAAGAATCACGAGCAAAAGAAGGCCAATCGATAGAACCACGAATAAGCGTCTCACAATGGAATACCTCCAACATGACTCACCAAGTGACAGTCGCTGAGTTAGGAAACGGCGCCCTCAGGTTCACAATTCTTGCCAGCGTTCCTCGCGCGCGGCGGTGTAATACCAGGGTAGGGCCAGGCGCTCCACGGCCGCCACCAGGCCAAAGAGGATGATGCTGAGCAGCGCCGTGATGGCAATGGCCACGAACACCCAATCGGTGCGGAACGAGTTGCTGGCGCGCAGCATAAAAATGCCCAGCCCGGCGCTGCCGCCCACCCACTCCCCCAGAATCGCCCCCACCACGCTGTAGGTCACCCCGATCTTGACCCCTGTAAAGATCGCCGGCATCGCTCCCGGCAGGCGCACCTTGAGGAAAATATCACGCGGCGAGGCGCCCATGGTACGCAGCAAGGCGACGATGTCCGGATCGACCGAGCGCAGACCATCTGCCGTGTTGACCACGATGGGAAAGAAGCAGATCAAACCGACGACGATGACCTTGGGCACAATGCCATAGCCAAACCAGATGACGAGCAACGGGGCGATGGCGATGGTTGGGATCGTCTGTGAGATAACTAGCAGCGGATAGAGTGCATCGCGAAGCAGGGGCGATACGTCGATGAGCACGCCCAACCCCAAACCTACCGCCAGAGCCAGGGCAAAACCAACAACCGTCTCAGTCGCTGTCTGGCGGATATGCTGGCCCAGGAGGCTCTGCGCATCCACAGCGGCACGCACGATCTGCGTGGGCGAAGGAAGCAGCCAGGGCTGGATCTCGAAAACCCTGGTGGCCAATTGCCACAGCGCCAGTAGCACGATGATCAGCACCGCTGGAGGCGCATAGCGGGCCCACGGTTCCATCTGTCTTCGGTGGCCACGGCGCGGCGATACTTGGTCGGCCATGGTCAGGCGCCGCCTTGCTGGGGCAGCACCCCAGTCCTCTGGGGCAGCACCCCAGTCCTCTGGGGCAGCACCCCAGTCCCCTGGGGCAGCACCCCAGTCCCCTGGGGCAGCACCGGACAGGCGTTGGACACAGTGACCACCATCACCGCTGGCCCTTGCTCCGCCGCCGCAACGAATCCCTCGCGCAAGGCTGCAAAGAGGGTCTCATCGTCCCCCCAAGTTTGCGTGCTCATGCTTCCTACAGTGTAGTCCAGTCCATGTTTCTTGAGCACCGCGAGCAACGCTTCGATGGCCGGAGCCAGGTCCGTCTGGCCCAGGGGATACAGGCTCACTTGGGCGCCCAGTCCAATCATTTGTCTACCCTCCCCACCAATAAGCTGCCACGTCTCTTAGCAA
The DNA here is from genome assembly GCA_964416075.1 of uncultured Anaerolineales bacterium. Taxonomy (GTDB): domain Bacteria; phylum Chloroflexota; class Anaerolineae; order UBA1429; family UBA1429; genus CAYQDH01. Next base: position 3,614 of record CAYQDH010000500.1, read on the forward strand.
GGCGCTGGCCAAGCCATTCGAGCAGCGCCGCGAAACGCTGGCCAGGTCCCTGGGGGCCAAAGAACACCGAGCTATTCCACCGCGGCGGGCCATACCGTCGCAACGCCATAAGGAACTCGTGTGGCGTGTAGAAATGGGCGCGGCTAAAGGGCGTCTCCTGGGTCTGGGCCTGGCGCTGATAGTAGCGGCCCCAGGGGCCGTTAGCGTTCAGAACGGCCACCACCATGCGCCCGCCCGGGGCGGTGACGCGCCACATCTCATCGAGGGCACGCTCGCGATCCCGCCCGTCCTGCACCCCGACGAACTCCAAAGCGGTGACGGTCAGCACCAGATCGAACGCGCCGTCGGGATACGGCAGGTGCTCCGCTTGCCCCTGGCGCCAATACACGCTCCCGACCAGCACCTCGCCCTCCGACTTGTGCTGGGCCACCTTTAGCATCTCAGGGGAGCTATCGTAGCCGGTCACCTCCAAGCCCTGGCGGGCCAGGAGGAGGCTAAAGTGGCCGGTCCCAGCGCCCACATCGAGCGCCGACTCACCGGCCTGAGGCTGGCACAGTCGCTCGATCAACGCCCACTCCAGGGCATCGACC
>CAYQDH010000501.1:0-4167 GCA_964416075.1 uncultured Anaerolineales bacterium
GTCCTTCTGGGACGTGGCGTCTGCTGAATCCCTCCCTCCCACGAAAGGAACGAGCCCGGTGACCACGAACACCGGGCTCGTTCCTTTCTGTCGTTCAACGCCTGATGCTGGCTAGCACCCCCGGGCCTGCCTGGCTAGTCGCCCGTCCACACGACATTCCCCCTGCCTCGGGCTGCGATCACGATTTGTGGTTGAAATCGGACAGTTATGGTATACTTGCCTTCGGAGGCAAGGGTAATATGGTCAAAACGTCGATGCGTATGACATCCTATATGCCGCTGGTTGCGGCGGTCGTACTACTGATATTACAGATTTTCTCCCCGGCTCCTGCAATCATGTTCGTGTTAGTTGTAATCCTCGGTGTTCTGCTGGTTTCCTATATCTGGGCTTCCCAGATGACGAGGGGTATCTCTGTGCAACGCCAGCGTCGCTATGGTTGGGCGCAGGTGGGCGATGTGATCGAAGAGCGTTTCATCATGCACAACGACTCGCTTTTCCCGGTGTTGTGGGCCGAGTTGCGCGATATGAGTGATCTACCTGGCTACAATGCCAGCCGGGCCATCGGTCTCGGGGCGCGCAGTTCCACACGCTGGACTACGGAAGGGGTGTGTGAGCGGCGCGGCATCTATACCCTGGGACCCATCCATGTTCAGCTGGGCGACCCCTTTGGACTCTTTGCTGTGACCCTGGAACACCATTACACCGAGACCTTTGTGGTCTATCCACCCGTGGCTGCTCTGCCGCCTTTGCTGGAGCCCTATGGCATGGCTCGTGGCTCGGCGCGCACCAACGTACGCAGCCTGGACCTGACGACGAATGCATCGTCGGTGCGGCACTATGTAGCTGGCGACGCACTGAACCGCATCCATTGGCGCTCCACAGCGCGGCGCTCCACGTCAGAACAGGAAGAGATCTTTGTCAAAGAGTTCGACCTAGAGCCCTCGGGTGATGTGTGGCTCATCCTGGATCTGGATGCCAGTGTGCAGGCGGGTGAGGACCTAGAGTCGACGGAGGAATATGGCGTGGTTCTGGCTGCTTCCATGGCGCATGCCATGCTGCGCGACAACCATGCGGTGGGCTTGATCGCCTATGGCAAGGAGCCCACGATTATCCGGCCGCAAAAGGGCCAGTTACAGTTGTGGGAAATTCTGCGCGTCCTAGCGGGCGTCCACGCGATCTCGGAATACTCACTAGGACAGGTTATCGGCCTCATCGAGCCTGTGGTAGGACGAGGCATGTCCATGGCGATCATCACCCCCTCTACCAAACCAGAGTGGATCAGAACAGTGGGGCAGATGCTGCGACACGGCATCCACGTGACCACGCTGCTACTGGATGCGCGGACCTTCGGTGGAGACGGAGAGACCAGGGGCGTCGTTTCAGCCCTGGCGGACTTGGGCGTTGCGGCGCATACCATCGGACAAGGTTTCACCTTTGATATTATCACCGAGCGACGCAAGCAACGGCCGCAATACAAGACCCTGGGCACTGGCCGGGTGGTGATGGTGGACGCCGGCGAGGGGGCGCAAGCGGAATGGGTACCGGTTGGCCAGGACCAAGGATAATACAAGATGGCTATGACAGACGACACCTATCGTAGTTCGACGCGGAAAAGCGATCTCTTTCTCCTAGCTCTGCTGTTGTGCGCCGCCGTTGTGCTGCCTCTGGTTATTCAACGCACACAGTGGGTTCCGCAGGCCAATCGGCTGATGACGGTGACTCTTTGGAGCTTACTGGTGGGCGTGGTGTTGGCCCATACCAGGTTTCCGGACTGGCTGTCCTGGGTTATTGGCATCGTACTGGGCCTGGAATATAGCGTTAACTTTGCTGGGAAGCTGTTGCCTTCGTTCCGAGTGCTCGTGAGTGACCTGGTGCAAGCGGTGGGCTGGATCTGGCGCTTGATCTTGAATCGTTCCCTGGGCGATCAACTACCATTCGCTAACTCGGTGAGGTATGTGGTGACCCAGGCCACCGCGATGCTCGACAACATCACCAAATGGTATACGGCTGTACAAGCCGGCCTACCCACAGACGATAACACCATGCTCTGGCTCGGCGTAGCCTTTTGTGTCTGGGTGCTCACCTTCAACGCCGCCTATGAGGTCTTTCGTCATCGGCGCACCTTTGCTGGACTTGTGCCCCTGGGTGTCGGCGTAGTAGCCAATGTGAGCTTTACCGATATCGGGATGGCCTATGCGCAGTTCTATATGGCCATCACACTGCTGACCCTGGTATGGAGCAACGTCCGCCGTTTGGAGACGATCTGGAGCAGGCTGGGGCTGGACTTTTCGCCCGAGGTGCGGCGCGATACGCTGATCGCTGGATCCACACTAGCGACGGTGATCGTCGTGATCGGGTTGCTGGTACCTTATGTCACGTATAACGATGCTGTGTGGTTCTTCTGGAATCGTTTTGGCCCCCGGTTCGAGGCCTTTTACAAGGATCTGGATAACGCCTTTGCGGGGCGTAACCCGGTACCCACGCCCACCCCTGGCTCGCAGGGGATCGGCCTGGGTAGCCATAGCCTGGGAGGCTCGCCTTCGCTGAGCAGCCGGCAGCTTTTCTCCGTTAAGGTCAGCGACCCTTCACCGCTGCCACCCGAAGAGATGCAGATCATGGAGCAGGCCGGCGTCGCTATGTCTTATATCGTGCCCAAACGTTATTGGCGCGAGCGAACTTATGATGTGTATACAGGTCATGGCTGGGATAGCAGTGAGCGCGATTCCCAGCGCTTGACCAAAGAGGAATCATGGAAGCAAATTGAATATGCTTCCACGGTAGTGACGCAGACCTATACACTACTGGATCCTACCCTGTCACTGGCTATGGCGGTAAACGAGCCTGTGTCGTTCGATCGCGACTATACCGTGCTTACGCGCGGCGAAGGGGACTTGGTGGCTCTCAATGTGACAGGTGTGGACTATACCGTTGTTTCGCGCGTGGCTGATACCACCGTGGAAGAACTGCGCGATGCAGAGGACCCCTATCCCGACTGGGTGCAAGAGCGGTATCTGGCGCTGCCTCCCATTCCCGATCGCGTGCGGCAGATGGCAGAGGAGGTTGTGCGTGAGGCCAACGCCGTCACGCGTTACGACAAGGCGCGAGCCATCGAAGCATACGTGCGCAAGTTCGCGTACGACCTAACCCTCGAGCCCCCACCCTTGGACGCCGATGTGGTCGATTACTATTTGTTCGATGCTCAGCGGGGCTATTGTGACTATTCAGCAACAGCCATGGTGGTCATGTTGCGCTCGGTGGGGGTGGCGTCACGTTATGCTTCCGGGTATGCTCAGGGAAGCTTTGATCATACCCAGGGGTTGTGGGTGGTGACCGAGGATTCGGCCCATGCCTGGCCTGAAATCTACTTTCCAGGGTTCGAATGGATCGAGTTCGAGCCCACGACCTCACAAGCTATTTTCACGCAACCACTGACACGGTCGTATGGCGATCTGCCTCCCCTCAACGCCCAGGAGCAGCCTAGCCCCGCAAGCCTGCCTGTATTCTGGCTGGGTGCGGGTGGTCTACTGCTGATCGTGGCCTTTGTTATCGTGTGGCCACCGCGCTGGTTCCGCCGCAAGATAGCGCCACGCCAGCAGGTGTGGCAGGTGTATGGCCAACTGACCCGCCGGGCACGCTGGATCGGCGTTAGCCCGTTCGGTGGCCAAACATCCGAAGAGTATCTGGGCTCCCTGGTGGGTGAGATCGAGCGACGCCTGGGCTATGCCACGGCCAGCGGTCGCGATGTTAGTTATATTGGCCAACTGTACCAACGCGCCCGTTACAGCCAGGGCGACATCACACTCGATGAGGGCCAGCGAGCCGAGGGAGCCTGGAGGCGATTACGTGGTTTGCTTTTCCAACTGGCTCTCCGCCGGCCGCCTCGCCGCACGGCCTAACTGGGGCGAGAACGGCTCAGGGTTGCAGAGAAACATCATGGCCGCAGAGGAGGGGATGGATCCCCTTCCCTGCGGCCTCAATATGTATGCCTCTTCTGGCTTGAGCTCGTGGCCCGGCTAGTCCGTGGACTCTGATCAGGAGGCGGATGTGAAACGGTAGGCTTGGCCCTCCCACACCAGGATCACTTGCTGCCCCAAGGCCAGATAGCGGCCCCATTCCGGATGGACCCGCAGCAACTCGAAATAGCGGGTGCTGCCAAAGTCGATCTGC
>CAYQDH010000502.1:0-4155 GCA_964416075.1 uncultured Anaerolineales bacterium
CAGCACTCGAAGGTCTGGATCAGGCACCCTCCGACATCCTGCCCAGAGCCTCCGGTACCGAGCTGGCGCCCTACGACGGAACCGTGTCTGGTGCGAGCACATTCGGTTCGCTCAAGGGCAAGACCGTGTATCTCCAGGTATTCGATTGGCCGGCTGGCGGTGAGATGGCCGTTCCCTCGGAGATAGGCGCGTTCTCTAGCGCTTATCTGTTGGCTGATCCCACCAAGGCACAGATCAAGATCGCCGATGGCAGACGCTTGCAGATGCCATCACAGGCACCAGATGCTGTTGCCAGCGTGGTCTGCATCCAGAAGCCGTAGCGAGACGATGTCGCGATGATAGAGCGGCGGAACTCTGGGGTCGCCCCGTGTTCCGCCGCGCTGTTAACCATGCGTGGCTTTATGTGCTAGGAAAGGACCAGTCCTACCACGAATTGGACTACATTGGTGTCCCATCCAACTATGCCGATGCGGAGGAGCAATGAACTGGTTTTCGGAGGATTACCGTAAGGTTCACATTCTGTATGTCTCGCCGACGTGGGCAGCCCGACGAGGCGAGGATTTCGACGCCAACGAGTATGCTAGCCAACTCGCCGACGCCGGCGTCCGCGCTGTAGAGCTGTACTGCAAAGACTGCCATGGGGTGTGCTATTACCCTTGCTCCTCCGGGCTTCCCTACCCTCGAGATGTCGTCGGCGAGCTCGCCGATGCCGTCCGAAGCCGCGGTATGCACTTTATCGCCTACTTTAGCGTCTGCTTTGACGCGTTCGCGCTCGGTGTGCATCCCGAGTGGCGCGCTTGTGATGAGCGAGGCGTTGCCCGCAGGCAGCCCCCATTTGACGTCGCCTGCTTGTCATCACCCTATGCCGATTACGCGCTCAAGCAGGTCGACGAACTGCTATCCCACTGCCCCGCCGATGGGCTATGGCTCGACATCGTGCCGTTTGCCTGGGAATCGCCGCAGCCTGTCTGGATGCAAATGAATCTCCCCGCGCCCTGCTACTGCATGAGTTGCCGGGCTGGATACCAGGCATCCACGGGGCGCCCGTTCCCTGGTCCTGCCCCGACCCACGAGGAGCGAAGGGCTACATACGAGTACCTCTTGGGCAACATTGGCCGGTTCATCGAACAGGCTCGCTCCATCCTCGAGCAGCACTGCCCCGACGCTTTCTTGACCTACAACGGCGCCAACGGCCCGGCGGACCCCCTGAAGATGGCCGACCTGGTCTCCATCGAGGGCCACGCGCCGAACTTTGGCCGCGAGAGCTTCATTGGCCGCTGGGCGCGAGGTGTGGGTAAGCCCTTCGAGATCCTCGCCTCCGGTGGGTCGCCAGCGAGCCCCACCGGCTGGAATGGCTTCGATCAGAAACCCCCGGAAGTCCTCCGCGTGGAGGCTGCCTTGGCCGCCGCACAAGGAGGAAGCACCGTCATCGGTCAGGCACCCTACCCCAATGGCCAAACGGCCCTCGGACACTATGAGGGCTTTGCTTATGCCTTTCGTCCCTTGGCCGCTCTCGAAGCAGCCGCACTCATACACCCGCAGAGCATGGCCGACGTCGCTGTCGTCCTCGCCTCCAGACCTGCGGTCTCGCCCGAAACCTGGACCACCGAGCTTGGCGGCGCCGAGGCCGTCCATCGTGCTCTCCTGGACCGACACATCCAGTTCGACATTATCCCCTCGGCGTCCAACCTGACGAGATACAGCGTCGTGATCCTTGCCGACCAGATGGTCTTGGGCGATGACGAGGTGGAGTCGCTTCGCGCTTACGTCCGTGGTGGCGGCACCCTCCTCGTGATTGGCCGCGTCGGCTTGATTGACGCCAACGGCAAAAAAAGGGCACAGATGCCCCTCTGTGATGTCCTGGGCGTCCGCGATGAGGGCGAGGTCGGATGGCCATTCAGCTACCTGTTCCTCCAGGACGACCGCGTCTCCTGCGGGATTCCTGCCATCCCGATCCTCATCAATCACAGCCCTCGAGGCGTGGAGGTGACGGGAGCACAGGTGCTCGCTGAGCTTGTTCCCCCTGAGACCGCTCGTACCGATGCCACCTCGGTGCTGTGGGGTAACCCGCCACCACATGAGACTCTGCGCCAACCAGGTATTACTCTGGCCACCTTCGGCTCTGGAAAAGCTTGCTTCCTCCCTATCTCCATGGCCAACAACGCCGTAGATCGCATGGGCGACACCCGCGGCCTCGAGAACGCCTGGCTCAAGCTCGTGGTGCAGAATGTGGTCAGCATGCTGCTGCCCGAACCCATCCTTACCACCAATGCCGCTCCCAGTGTGGAGGTCGTGCTCAACCGGCACGGCCCGTCGAGGCTGGCATTGCAGGCCATCGATCTCGGCCCTGTGGCACCCGAGCACCTGGATCTGGGTCCAGGAAGAAACCCTGGTCCACCGTGGGAATTGAGGCTACGGCGGCAGCGAGTCGGTGAAATCGTGGCCGCCCGCACAACCGACGGCCGTGAGGTGCCGTGCCAGGCAGGCTCGGATTACTACCTGTTGACCCTACCGCCGGTGGATCTGCATACAGCCGTTATCCTCGACCTTGCTTAGCAAGTCGGGGCCAATATGAGTGAACAGGAGAAAACTGTGGACTGGTACAATGAGACTTTGAGAAAGGCTCACATCCTATATGTGTCGCCAGAATGGGCCAAGGAGCAGGGTCAGCATTTTGATGCCAAGCGCACGGTGGCGCGACTGCGCGAGGCGGGCGTGGACACGATACAACTCTATGGCAAGGACCACCACGGCTACGCCTACTACAAATCCAGGCTCTGCCGCCCATACCCCAGAGACATCTTCGGAGAGCTACTCGATGCGGCTCATGGGGAGGACATGAAGTTCGTAGGCTACTTTAGTGTGGGACTCGATGCCTACGCGTTGGGCAAGTATCCCGAGTGGCTGGCCGTGGACCGCGAGGGACGGCAGTTCCATCGCCGACCTTTTTGGCGCGCCTGCCTCAATTCACCTTACAGAGAACTCGCCCTTCAGCAGCTGGTAGAGATGGTCAGCCAGTATCCGGTTGACGGCGTGTGGTTCGACATCATTCCCCTCGCCTACCCGGTTCCGAATTACTACTATGGGGTTATGTATCCACTGCCGTGTTATTGCGTCAGCTGTGCACGCCAGTACCGTGAGCGGTTCGGGCGCGACATCCCGCTGGAGCCAACCCTAGCCCAAATGCGCGAATCATACCGTTTCATGATCGATGGGGTCGGCTCTTTCCTTCGCGACGCTATTGCGCTTTCCAAACGTCATCGCCCGAGCGCCATATGCATTTACAATCTGGCTGGGCATCCGGCTGATCCCTGTGATCTGGCTGACGCGACGTCGATTGAGGGCCACGCGCCGAACTACACCCGTCAGAGCCTGATCGCGCGCTGGGGCCGCATGCGGGACAAGCCATTCGAGATCCTTACGCCCGGTGGCCTACCTACCGCGTTCAGTGGCTGGGACAACCTGGACGAGAAACCGGCCGAGATCATGGCCATCGAGGCCGCGCTTGGCGCTGTGCATGGAGGAAGTACGGTGTTCGGCATCGCGCCCCACGCAAATGGAGCAATAGACGACGGCCAATTCGAGGCCTTGCGAACCGTGTTTGCGCCCATCCGGGCCATCGAGCCCTCTTGCGTGGGGGCACAGCCCGTCAGCGATGTCGCCCTCGCCCTACTGAATCGGACAGACATTGCACCAGAGAGATGGTTGGGGCTCTGGGACGAGACCCAGTTCCTCCACCTGACCTTGCAGAATGCCCATCATCAGTACGATATAGTTAGCGACCTCAATAATCTGGACCGCTACCAGTGCCTGATTATCGGAAATGCATCCGTGCTCTCCGATCCCGAGGTCGCTGCGATCACTTATTTCGTGGAGAACGGCGGAAACCTGCTTGTTACCGGATACACTGGCGACCTGGATGAGACCGGCAAGGCACGCGAGAAGCCCGATCTCTTTGACTTGTTGGGCCTCAAGTACGGGGGACGCGCGGAAATGACCTATTGCTACCTACGTCCGCGCCTTGGCGCCTTCGGCGACGCGATGCTCGATGTGCCAGCGATGATCAACCATTTCCCCGTCTATATCTCGCCGGAGGCAACCAACGTCGAGGTCCTGGCTGATATCCAGCCGCCCGAGACACCTCGCACGGACGGA
>CAYQDH010000503.1:0-1250 GCA_964416075.1 uncultured Anaerolineales bacterium
ATCCCCCCAAGCTAGCGCCGGAACGCGCGACATCGGCGGAGAACTCATTACCCGGCCATCGCCATTCGAATGATGCGAGTTGGTCCTCATCACCTCCCTCTCCCCCAAGAAGCATGCGAGAGAGGAGCCATTGCGCGATCGTACCCCCTTCTCCCATGGCGTACATGGGAGAAGGGTCGGGGATGAGGGCCAGTTGCTCAGAACCCCACCCCGTAGATGACCCCCTCCGCGAACTCGAACCGCAGCCGTACCGCCTCATAACGATGCGCGTCCGTGGCTTGGTCGCGCCAGCGCAGCACATGCCCTTCGCTATCGCCGTGGACCGGTAGAGCATCCATCAGGTGGTGCCCCGGCAGCTTGCGCCCAAAGGCGTCGCACAGCTCGGCGCGCAGCCAGCCACGGATATCGGCATCCAGCGTGATCTCGGGCGCGGCGGGGATGAACGGCTCCGTCAGGAACCCGCCTGGCGTGGCGCCCGCGGCCAGCCCCACGAAGCGGTTCTTGGCCAGCGCCGCGCCCAACGGGGTCACCCCCCGGCGGCTCTCGCGTGGCGCGTTGTGTGCGTCGGGCGTACCGGTGTACAGGATCAGCCAGCGGTCGCCCAGGTCCAGCCACACGTTGGGAGCATAGATCCCCATGCTATCCACTTCGCCCGGCCGGCGGGGGATGAGGCCGCCGCGCACGGGGCGCTGCCATTGCCGCCCGTCGCGCGAGAAGCAGAGCATCAGGTCCTGCGTCTGCTGTCCCGCCTCCACGCGGTAATAACCCACACTGGCGATCTGCCAATCCTCGTGCCACTGCATGGCCATATAGTAGAACTGCAAGTCCCAGGGGTCGCGCGCGTCGGGCATGAGGATCAGCTCGGGATCGCCCCAATCCAGGCCGTCGGCGCTGAGGCGACGGTGCAACAGGCGGTGCACCCCCGGAGCGTTGTCCACGTCCACCCGGCGGTCGGGCACGGCGGGGTGCAGCCACACGGAGTAGCACTCGTAGCGGTCCAGCCGGTCGTTGTAATAGACGTAGGTGGCGTCGTTGGAGGAGAGCCGCTTGTGGCGCGCGGCCTCCTCGGGCGAGAGTGTCAGCGTCTCGGCCACCATGTCGGGGGCCAGGCCCTGCGCCCAGCGCCACAGGCCGCCCTCCAGGGGGTGGTAGAGTGCCGGGCGCTCGAAATCGGGCACCTGCCAGTGCAGGCCGTCCTCGCCGCCCCCGGACCGCGGCGCTCCAGGGCCGCTCCCTTCGCCGCCCTCGGC